>CAMORQ010000072.1 GCA_946623915.1 uncultured Coriobacteriaceae bacterium
TGGATTCCGCACACGCTGCCATCCTGTTTATACGAAGCAAGGCCGCTGCCGGTAAGATAGCCGCGCACGATGCATTCAACCGGCAGCATGTCCATCTTGTGCACGAGCATGAAACGTCCCCGCAGGTAATCGGCGTACGGCGCGAACTCGTCAGGCAAATCTGCAGCGTCGGTGCTTACAAGGTGGTTGTCCACCACATCGGAAAGCAGATCGAACCAGAAGCATGAAAGGCGCGTGAGCACTTCCCCTTTGTAGGGTATTTCGTCTTCGAGAATGTAGTCGAATGCCGAAATGCGGTCGGTGGCCACCAGAAGCAGCTTGTCGCCCAAGTCGTACAAATCGCGCACCTTGCCCTGCGCTGTGGGCCTGACATCCATTGCTGACACCGTTTTCACCTTTCTCTTCGCAACGAAAGCGCGTCTGCTAATGCGCTTCGTCGCCCCAGTCTTCGTCCCACGCCTCATCGAACGTGGATTCTCCGAGTCGATCGTTTTCCCGCCCGCGACGGCGGCCACCTGAAGCGTCTTTCGCATCGTAGGCAGGTAGCAGTATCGTAAACGACGATCCCTGCCCTTCGACGCTTTGCACTTCGATGCGGCCATCATGCTGATCGACGATTTCCTTCACGAGCGCCAAGCCCACGCCCAGGCCACCGCTTTCGCGGTTGCGTCCGCTGTCGGCGCGCCAGAAACGCGAGAACACCATCTTAACGTCTTCTTCAGAAATGCCGATGCCCGTATCGGCGACGGTAATGCAAACCATTTCGCCCTCGCGCATCGCAGACACCGAAATGCTGCCTTCGGGCGTGTAGCGCACGGCGTTGGATATCAGGTTCGCCACCGCCTGGCGAAGCAGGTCGGAATCTCCCCACACGTACAAATCCGGCTCGGTATGGGAATCGAAATCCAGGCCGGAATCCTGCACGAAAGCCTGGTGAGTGGAAACGAGCGCGGAAACGATGTCGCCCACATCCAGCACCTGCCTGTTCAAAGGAGTCGAACGGTTTTCAAGACGCGAGAGTTTCAGGATGGCATCCACCAAGCGCGAAAGGCGCTGCACTTCGGAATTCACCGTGTCCAGGCGCTCTGCGTCCGGCTCGAACACGCCGTCTATCATGGCCTCGACCGTGGACTGGATGGCCATCAACGGCGTGCGCAACTCGTGCGCTACGTCGGTGGTCAGACGATGCTCCAACTCGCGGTCCTTTTCCACCGATTCAGCCATACGGTCGAACGTTTGGCCAAGCTGGGCGATTTCATCGTCGCCTTCGAGCAACGTGCGCGCACCCAGGTCCCCTTCGCCGAAGGACTTGGCCGCACGAGAAATGCGGTTGATGGGGTTAACCAGACTGCGGGCGAAAGGTACGCCGAACAGCATGGCCAGCACGATGGCGATAAGCGCCGCGAACACCATGGCCTGATAGCTATTGTCGCGGAACTTCTGGTCGGAATCGGTGAGTAGCGTGTCGGACCCGTATACCCACACGCGCACGGTGCCGATGTCTTGCCCATGCACCTGTATAGGGGCGGACGCAATCGAATTGGCGTCCAAAGGAATCAGGGAAATGTCCGATACGCCTTCGCGGCGCGTGCTGTCGTAGAGATTAGAGCCGTCGCTGGAAACGACCTGGATTCCCACACCCGGCGAAAAGCTCGTTGCTTCTTCGGCGGCACGCAAGGCGCCGTCGTACCAACCGCTATCGCGGTCGAAGCGCGTTGCAATCTGCGAAGCGGTGTTCGACGCGATACGCTGTATGTTTTCGCGCGTGTACGTGTGGAAATGCTGTTGCCACACGAACGAGAGGACCCCGAACGCCACCAATGCCGTCATAACGGCAACCAGGGCGAAGGCAAGGGTCATCCGCGTAGTGTACGAAAAGTTAAACCAACTTGTCGCAACACGCCGATTCTGGTTGTCCTGCCTGTTGGGGTTTGCGCGCTCCACGTTTGCCGAACGGACCCCGCACTACTGAGGCTGTTTGGTGGGATCCTCGAAGCGATACCCGACGCCGTGCACCGTATGCAGCCATTTAGGATCGCGCGGGTTGTCGCCGATCTTGGCGCGAAGGTTCTTCACATGGCTGTCGATGGTGCGCTCGTAGCCTTCGAAATCGTAGCCGAGTACTTTTTCGACCAGCTCCATGCGCGAATACACGCGGCCGGGATAGCGCGAAAGCGTGGTGAGCAGCTTGAATTCGCTTGCCGTTAGATCGACTTCGTTGCCGTCCACAAGCACCTTGTGTCCCGACACGTCGATGGTCAGTTCACCGAACTCGAGCACTTCGCGCTGGGGTTCCACATCCTGATGGACGCGGCGCAGCAGCGCACGCACGCGAGCAACCAATTCGCGGGGACTGAAGGGCTTGACCAGATAGTCGTCCGCTCCCAGCTCCAAACCGATGATGCGGTCTTCCACTTCGCCTTTAGCCGTAAGCATGATGATAGGCACGTCGGAATTGTCGCGAATGGCGCGGCAGACGCGCTCGCCGGGGACGCGGGGAAGCATGAGGTCGAGCACCACCAAATCGAAATGGTGCTTGCTGAATTCTTCAAGGGCTTCCTGGCCATCGCCGACGGCGGTTACCCAGTAGTTTTCCCGCTCCAAATACGCTGCCACCGCATCGCGGATGGCCTTTTCGTCTTCAACCAAAAGAATACGACGAGTTTCGTTGCTCATATGTACCACCTAAATCCTTGCTATCTACTAGTGACGTTGCCTTAGTTCAATCGTTAAGTATACCGCGCCAAAACACAGTTTCCAATCCGATGAGACTCATTCGTCTGCGTTTATTGTATCAATTGGCCTGAAATGCACCTGAAAACGTAGAACGAATGACACAATTGAAAGCCGCATTTCTCCAGGAAGGACCCTATGGCAAGCGGAAACAACACGCTTCGATCCATTCCGCAAGTGGACACGACGACCTACGGGCAGGGGCTCGACGTCTCGAAACCCGCCTCTGCATCGCCGCAAAAACGGGGACGCAGGCGTTCTTCGTCCGACGACAATGCGAAATCCCTGATCACGCGTAGGGCTCTTCTGTTCGGGGCGCTTGGCGCGGGTGCGATTGGCGCAGGCGTCGTCGGTGCCCGCGCATTGGCCGCCCGCGAAGAAGAGGACGCCGAAATCGCGACCCTTTCCGTTCCCGAAGAAAGCGTGTTCGATCTGGAATCGTGCACGGAAGTCGACGCCGAAGACGCCTTCGAACTCGCTGGGGACTACATCTTGCCCTACGGCACGCTGCTGTGGACCGATGACCGCTACATCGCCGCATGCTTGTTCCCCACCGAAGAATCGTCGCCGCTCGTTCACATGGGAATCCTCCAGTTCACCAGCGACGAATACTACATTCTGCGCGAAGAAGCCGTCGGTGCGGAAGAAGGCTTCGAAATCTACGATGTGCGCGCGAACTCCGAAGGCCTCGTGTGGGTGGAAGCTGCCATCATGCAGGGTCTCTGGCGCGTATACGTGGCCCCACTTGGTGAAGATTTAAGCCTTGGGGAGCCGCGCTTGGCCGACAAGGGCGACTCTTCGAGCGAAGTCCCTTCGATAACCATCTGCGACAAATACGCGTTCTGGCAGACCAACGCGCCTGTGACCAACGAAAACGCACGCGACGAACCTGCCGTGGTCAAGCGCGCGCAACTCGATACCGGCGAAACCACCACCGTGTACGTGTCGAAGGGGCGCATGAGCGCACCGCTGTGCGCCTACCAAGACAGCGTCATCATCACGCCACGCCACGAAGACGCCGTAAGCTATTGCGACCTCGTGCGCCTTGATGCTGCATCAGGACGTGTTCTAGAGCGCGTCACGCTGCCTTCGGGCATGATGCCCAACCAAGTGGCATACGGCCCCACAGGTTTCTCCTTCTGCTTCGAGAGCATCTACGACTACGGCGGCGGCATTTCCAACCTGGGCACCTACACGCCGGCGCAGCCACCTGCGAACGGCAACTACGACAACCTGACCTGGTTCCGCTTCAACCGCACGCCAACCGCTGCCCCGTGTTGGTGCACCGACAACTGGTTCATGGTGAAATCGAACCAAAGCGTGTGCGCTGTCAATCTGCCCAACAAGATCTTCTGCTCGTTCGGCGTCGAAAGCGGATGCCAAGACTGGGGCGACTACCTGGTAACCACCGGGAACCGGGAAATCGTTGCAACCTCCATGCACATCGACCAGATTGATAACGAAGGCAACGAGACGAAGAAAACCCAGGTGCGCGTATGGCGCCCTCTAGAAACGCTGCCTGAAAGCACGGGTAGCGCAGACCCCGCTTCCGACCCCGCTTCCGACGAGCAGCAAGACCAGCAAGAACAAACCGCTTAAATCCCCATCCCCCGTTGCCGCAAGAGTGCCCGGGGAAGCCTGCGGCGCGCCGTTTGCCTGAGTTTGGCCAACACGGTCGGAGGCCCGATCGGACGACGTTTGCCGCACCTGTTCCACCGCCGCCGAAGGTTGCGCCTGGTCGGCCGGCTGCACCTGCGTTTCCTGGTCGGCCGGCTGCGGATCGAGGGAATTGTCGCTGTCGCCGCTCGGTGCAATCTGGTCATCTTCTTTGCTCGGGGTCGGCGTGGGCGCAGGAGCCGGATCGGGTGTAGGTTCGTCTGAAGGACTGTTGCGATACGGCGCCGAAAACACCTTGATGCAGGCATTGCCGTAATGGGCGCCATCACGCGCAATCGCACTGATCATCTGCGCGAACCGCGTGCCGTCGATCCATACGTTAGGCGTGTTCTCGTCGTCGTCTGCGTCCGCAAACACGCTGGTTTCGCCTTCGTTGCAGATTACCGTGTCGTAGTGAGTCAACCCGTAGGTCGCCATGCTCGCCTCGTTGTTGCCCGCCTCGATCGAAGCGACGGGAATACGGTTGCCTTGCGCATCGGTTTCCACGGCCGACACCACCACCGCGAACCGCTGCCCTGCCTTCAGGCACGGGAATTCGTCGAGTCGGATGCGGTGGTAGCCGCTCCATGCGCACGTAGCCGTCTTTGAGGCAAGCAAGGTGCCGCTCGTAGGATCGATATTCGAACCCGCAGCGGTCCCATCGAGCGCATAGACCCGCACGTTCACTTCCGTGCCCGGCGCGTAGGTGTTAACCGAAACCTCCTGCACTTCCTGGTCTTGACCGGCAGTGAACACGTTGGCGTAGCTGACGGGGTTGTAGTCTCCAACCCGCGTCTCGGAATTGCTACGCTGGCCCATGTAGTCATGTTGATCGACGATGCTGGCGCTTTCGCTCGACGTCTTCGCCATTTGCCATGCCGTGAACCCCTGCACTGACCGGTCGAAGAACGACAGGTAGAAGTAGCCGTCGTCGCCCCAATCGTTCCTGTTGGGGAACGCGTTGCTCGCCGCACCCCAGCTGTTTTTCACGATCCATGCGCCGTCCCCTTCGGGGAGCGCGCCGTCCGTTCCCGTGGTGAACCGGTCGCGCGGAACGGAATCGTCCCATCCCACAATGCATACGTCGTGGTCGATTCTGTTGGTCGCGTCGTTGAAGAACGTGGCGTTTTCCGGATCGAAGTAGGTCGCGCTTCCCGACGATCCGTAGTAGGCGCAATACGAAGCAGAAACAGCGCCGTATTCCAAAATCGCGCGCTTGACCGCGTTGAGCGCGTAGTAGTTCATAGCGTAGGTTTCCATCTTGCCCGCTTCCGCGAACGTTGCGGTGCTAGGCAGGCGGTCCATGTTGACCAACGTGTACACCGATTCTTTGCGCGCCGATTCGTCGAGGCTCCAGGTGCCGTCGGACGAATAATGCGACCCCGATGCGGAAAGGTAACCTTCGTCGTTTTGGTACGGGTAGTCGCGCTCGAGCACCACGCCCGATCCAGACGAAATGGCGGAGGCCACCTCGAGCGCGTGCCCACCCATCTCGAACACGGCGTTGTCGCCGAATATGGACAGCAGCGTGGAATCCGGATGCTGACCTTCACCCGCCTGCGCCCCCGCCTCCGCACCAGCAGGAATACCCGCGAAGTAGATAAGGTGACGGACGGACAGATGAACATCCGCAGTTAGGAGCCCTTGTTTGACAAGGTTGGCTTCCATGGCGGCAAGCGGCGCAAACGCCCAGCATGCGCCCCATGGATCTTGCAGACGCACCGAAGAGACGAGCCCTTGTTTCCGCGCATCGTACGACGTCGGCAGCTCTTCTGCGCCATCCGACTCGCTCACGGCCGTAGCTGCATTGGATACGCCGTCTGAAGAGGTAGCATCGCTTGTGGATGAAGGCTCGGAGGCGGATTCGGAAGCGGCGCTTGGGATGGCGGAGTGGTCGCCCTCCTGCTGCCGAGCTGCGTCCGATACGGCAGATGACCGCTGCCCGTCGTCGGGCTCGGCCGCAACGATGTCGCCCACAACGGCATCCGCATGCGTCGTGGACCCGCCGTCGTCGGCGCCCATGGCGGAGGAACCAGCATCGGGTTGCCCCTCGGCGCCAGGTGCATCGGGAACCAATGAGCCCTCAAGAGGCTCGGCGGTCAAGACGTCTTCTCCCGCTTCGCCAGTTTCGTTCGCCACCGCTGTGCCAACATCGCCTTCGCCGTCTTGGAGCGCGGCGCCATCGGGTACTGCCGCATCGACAACCGGCGAATCCTGCCCGCTTCCGCGTTCCGTTGTAGTCGCTTCTGGCGTGGACGCCCGTCCATCCGCGCCGCCAGCCGGCATCCCCTCGGTCGCGTTCGCACCCGAGGCCGTGGCCTGGACCGCTTCGGCAGTCGGGTCGGCGTCGGCGAAAGCCGCAGGGACGCACACACCCAAACCCAGCGAACAAGCCAGAACGCATGCGAGCACGCGCGCCGCTTGACGGTGCGCCAAGGTGCGCACAGATTGGCAGAAGGCAGATGTCGGCCGTTTAGGCATCGCCCTCCCCCAGACAATCGCGAATCATGGTTGGAACAACGTAGGAGATGTTGATGTCAAAAGCGGCTTCAGGCTGGTAGGGCGCAAGCGCGTCCCAATATATCCGCTTTTTGTATTCGGCGGCGATCTCTTCGTCGGAGCATCCCTGCTTGTGCATGTCCAGCACCATGCCCTCGAGATACGAATCCCAGAAATCGAACGAGCGCCAGAAGCCGTCGACGTCTTCGTGCAAAATGCAGCCGTAATGCGTTGCCAAAAGCACGCGGATGGGCAGCTTGCGCACGCGCTCGACATGTTCGAGCATGCTCGTGTAGCCAACAAGGGCCGCCAGGTCGACCATATATGGCACGTCGCTTGGCACATCGACGCTCTTTGGCATGACCGGGCACACCACCCCGCTCGTTTCACTCGAAACGAGCAGGCCTTCGGAAGCGCACCAGAACGCCAGACAGCACTTCGTGTGCCCCACCGCTTCGATTGCGCTAAACCGCAGCGGCCCGACCGAAAACTCGTCACCGTCCCCGAGCACGACATCCACGCGAATTTCGCGGATGTCGCCGCCCGATTCCGCGTTCTTGCTGAATGCACGCTCGGCATTCAGCGCGCTCATGGTCACATAGGCGCCCGACCGGGAAAACACACGAGCGGCATGTGCGCTTGCGTACACCTTTGCATCAGGCATGTGGTCGAGCAGATAAGGAGTTGCGGCGCAGTGATCGTAGTGCGAGTGCGTGAGCACAATCTTCTGCACGGGGCGACCACCCGTAACTGCGTAGATGTTTTCAAGTGTCCGCGGTGCGCAGAACGCGAACCCTGTGTCGAACAGCGCAGTGGATCCATCGTCGGCGACAAGCAGGAACGCTTCGCCTCCCGGATCGGCCCCCACATGATGGATGCTGTACCCATCAAACGTCCACGCCCCTTCCGAAAAAGCAGGCGTGGGCACATGCGCTGCAATGCCTTCGTCCATGCTAGAACTCCAAATCCTCAAGCCGCTCGAACACTTCGACCACGCGGGTTAGGAAATCCCACGGATCGAAGATTTCGTCGAGCGTATCGGCGGACAGCGTGCATTCCGGATCGGACTCGAGACGCTGCCTGAAGGTCGGTCCATCAACCGCCCGTTGAACGTCGTGCCAGGTATCCATGGCGTTGCGCTGCACGATAACGTAGGCATCTTCGCGCGTGATTCCCGTGTTCACCAGCGCCAACAACACCTTCGACGAGAAGATGAGCCCGCGCGTT
>CAMORQ010000073.1 GCA_946623915.1 uncultured Coriobacteriaceae bacterium
GCGCCAGACCGGCGGTCACGGCCAGTACGGCATCTGCTACATCAACCTCATCCCGCAGGAGCCGGGTGCCGGTTACGAGTTCGACAACCAGATCGTGGGCGGCGCCATTCCCAAGGAGTACATCCCCAGCGTTGACAAGGGCATTCAGGATGCGCTGAACAACGGCATCCTGGCCGGATACCCTGTCGTCGACGTCAAGGTGGAGCTCATCGACGGCAAGTACCACGAAACCGACTCGTCCGACGCTGCGTTCACGGTGGCCGGTTCGCTGGCTTTCAAGGAAGCCATGCGCAAGGCCGAGCCGGTGCTCCTCGAGCCGATGATGGCCGTCGAGGTGGAAACGCCCGAAGAGTACATGGGCTTCGTCATGGGAGACATCCCGTCCCGCCGTGGCATCATCCAGGGCCAGGAGCCTCGTGGGAACACGGTGGTCATCACGGCCAAGGTGCCCCTGTCGAACATGTTCGGGTACGCAACCGATCTGCGCAGCGGTACACAGGGCCGTGCTCTGTACACCATGCAGTTCGATTCCTACCAGCCTGTTCCGAAGAGCGTTGCAGAAGAAGTTGTTAGCAAGGCCGGCGGGAACGCCTAGGTCCTGTGCGAATAGTGGAGGTTAGTTAAAGTGGCTAGTCAAAAAATCCGCATCCGTCTGAAGGGCTACGACCATGAAATCGTGGACCAGTCCACGAAGCTCATCGTCGACACCGCCCAGAAGACTGGTGCCAAAGTTTCCGGTCCAATTCCTTTGCCCACCGAGCGCAACCTGTATTGCGTCGTCAAGGGGCCGCACGTGGACAAGGACTCGCGCGAGCAGTTCGAGATGCGCACGCATAAGCGCCTGATCGACATCCTCGAGCCCACCCCTAACACGGTGGATTCGCTCATGCGTTTGGACCTTCCTGCCGGTGTGGACATCGAAATCAAACTGTAGGGGAGTGGTCTGCATGATTAACACGATATACGGAACCAAGCTGGGTATGACCCAGGTGTTTTCCGAGGACGACACGGTTGTCCCTGTGACGGTTATCCAAGCCGAGCCGAACACCATCTGCCAGCTGAAGACCGCCGAAACCGACGGGTACGAAGCGGTGCAGATCGGATTCGGTGCGATCAAGGAAAACAAAGTCAACAAGCCCATGGGCGGACATTTCGCCAAGCAGGGCGTAGCGCCTGTCAGGCATCTGCGCGAAGTGCGCGTTGAAAGCGCTTCCGAGTACAACGTCGGCGACACCGTGACGGTTGCCAACTTTGCCGAGGCGAAACTGGTCGATGTGCAGGGCACTTCTAAGGGCAAGGGCTTTGCCGGCGTCATGAAGCGCTACAACTTCGGCGGCGGCCCCGGTGGCCACGGTGCGCATTTCCACCGTGCTCCCGGTTCGGTGGGCCAGTGCGCGACGCCTTCCCGCGTGTTCAAGGGACTTCGTCTCCCCGGTCACATGGGCGTTGACACCGTGACGGTGCGCAACTTGGAGGTTGTGCGCGTCGATGAAGAAGCAAACCTGATTCTGGTCAAGGGCGCGGTACCCGGCGGCAAAGGCGCCACGGTTCGCATTCGCTTGGCTTAAGTAGCAGCAAGGAGATTGGCATTATGGCAAGCATTGAAATGAAAGATGCGAGCGGCAAGAAAGTGAAGGCGATCGACCTGTCGGCCGAAGTGTTCGACGTCGAGCCTAACGTTGCCGCCATGCACGAAGTCGTGCGCGCCCAGCGTGCTGCATGGCGCGCAGGCACCTCTAACACGCTCACGCGCGGCCAGGTCAGCGGTGGTGGCAGGAAGCCGTTCCGTCAGAAGGGCACCGGCCGCGCCCGCCAGGGTTCCATCCGTTCGCCCCACTACACTGGCGGCGGTACCGTGTTCGGTCCGCATCCGCGTTCGTACGCCTTCAAGGTGCCTTCCAAGGTGATCAAGCTGGCTATGCGCAGCGCTCTGTCCAGCAAGCTGGCCGACGAGCAATTCTACGTAGTGGACGAGTTCTCGTTCGAGAAGCCTTCCACCAAGCAGGCTGCTGCCGCGCTCGCCGCACTCGGCATCGAGGGCCGTACGACCGTTGTGGTCGCCGACGACGACGTGAACACCTACCTCAGCTTCCGCAACATCCCGCGGGTCGAGTGCATTCCCGTCGCTGAAAGCAACACCTACGATTTCGTCAACAACAAGGCACTGGTTTTCACGGCTGCCGCTCTCGAGCGCATCGAGGAGGTGCTGAAGTAAATGAAAGATCCCCGCGACATCATCATCCGTCCGGTCATCTCGGAGCACAGCTTCGACATGATGGGTGAAGGCACGTACACGTTCGAGGTGGCCAAGGACGCCAACAAGATCGAGATCGCCCAGGCGGTAGAATCGATTTTCGACGTCCATGTGAAGAAGGTCAACACGCTCAACGTGAAGTCCAAGCCAAAGCGCGTCCGCTGGCGCGTAGGACAGACGCGTACCTGGAAGAAGGCCATGGTTACTCTCGCCGAAGGCGAGACGATCGAGCTTTTCGCTAACAACTAAGTCCAGGTAGAGAAGAGTACGAAATCCGCTCTACTCGCCTGGGTAGAGCGGATTTTGATTATCTGAAAGGGAATGTAGCATGTCTGAAGACAACAAACTAGGCAAAAAGATCGTAGCGCTGCGCGAGGCGCACCATCTCTCGCAGCAGGATTTGGCCGACCGTTGCGAAGCCGACGTGGCAACGATCGCCGGCCTCGAAGCGGGGGAGCTGCCTCCGTCCCTCGCTCCGCTCATCAAAATCACCCGTGCACTGGGTGTGCGTCTGGGAACCCTTATGGACGATGACGAAAAGCACGGTCCTAGCTACGTCGACAATACGCAGATGGAAGAAGTTACGCGCCTGAAGAGCCTTGAGACAGCTTCGGATGCGGGCGATCTTTCTTATTTCAGTTTGGCAGCCGGCCGTCCGAGCCGTCATATGGACCCCTTTATCATCACCGTCAAACCTTCCGGCGAAACCACGCACAAGCTCGTCGGACACGAAGGCGAAGAATGGCTCTACGGCATCGAAGGCGAAATCGAAATCGAGTATGGCAAGGAGCTCTACATCCTCCATCCCGGTGAGTCCATCTACTACGACTCAATCGTGCCTCACCAGGTGCGTGCCCACGATGGGCAGACGGCGAAGTTCCTTGCATGCGTCTACACGCCCATCTAGGTTTGGTGTTCCGCCGTTCTGGCGAACGCCGGAACGTGCTCGGGGAGGCGACATGACGCTGCGCGCGGCCCCAGCTTTCTGGTTCCGCCGTTCTGGCGAACGCCGGAACGTGCTCGGGGAGGCGACATGACGCTGCGCGCGGCCCCAGCGCATCATCTTGCCCCTTGTTTTGGCCTCGGCGCGTACGGAGTACGCTTGGGCCAAAGGCGGGGCAATCTGAAGCACTGGATGCCGCGCTCGCTGTTTAACCATGGGCGACCTGCGATGTTGCGGACGACCTGCGATGTTGTGGGTGAGCTGATATTTTTGGATGACCTGGGATTTTGTGGGCTGTCAGCGAAGTTTAGATTATGTGTTGGACGATGTTGATTGTTTGGGAATAGTTGAGTGAGGAATCTTCATATGACTGAAACTGAAGAGGTAATCCAGCGGCTGAGGTTGCGAGAGGAAGACGGGTGGCTCGAGGACGAGATTGCCCAGCGGCTTGTGTACGCTACAAGTGATCCGGAGCCTCGTGAAGACGGGACGGTTCCCGTGCCTGGTGACATCGACTTTCCGCTCCATTCGGAAATGACCATCGGGCAGTACTTCCGTGCCTGCGTCGAGCGCGATCCCGACCACGAGTTCGTCGTGTACCCCGACCGCAACCTTCGCTGGACGTACAAGGAATTCGACGAGCGCACCGACGCCCTCGCACGCGGGCTGCTCTACATTGGCATGCGTCCTGCCGATCATCTGGGCGTATGGGCGCGCAACATCCCCGACTGGCTCACGTTCATGTACGCGTGCGCAAAAATCGGCGTGGTCATGGTAACTATGAACCCTGTGTTCAAAAGCCACGAACTTGACTACGTCCTCAAGCAGTCGGACATGAAAGCGCTGTGCATTATCGATCAATTCCGCGACATCGACTACCTCTCCATCGTGCGCGAATTAGTGCCCGAATCGACCGAGCAGCAACGCGGATACCTCAACAGCGAGACCTATCCGTTCTTGAAGAACATCATATACATGGGCCCTGAAAAGCACCGCGGTTGCTACAGCGTCCCGGAACTGCTCTTGCTTGGCGAACATGTGGCCGAAGAAGAGCTGTGGGAATGCCAGAAGTCGTTCGCCAACAACGACTGCGTCATGATGCAGTACACAAGCGGGACCACGGGTTTCCCGAAGGGCGTTATGCTCACGCACCGCAATATCCTGAACAACGGTTTCTTCATCGGGGAAGGGCAGCATCTTACGCCTAACGACCGCGTGTGCCTGCCGGTGCCCTACTTCCATTGCTTCGGATGTGTGCTCGGCGTGATGGCGTGCTTGACGCACCGCTGCACCATCATCGGCATCGAGCAATACGAACCCGAAATGGTCTTGCGCGCCATCGACCGCGAAAAAGCGAGCGCGGTCTACGGTGTGCCGACGATGTACATCGGAGAGCTGAACCATCCGAACTTCTCGCAGTACGACATGTCCAGCCTGCGTACCGGCATCATGGCCGGGTCGCCTTGTCCACCTGCCACCATGGCAGAGGTCATGGACAAGATGAACATGCGCGAGATAACCATCTGCTACGGGCTCACCGAAACGAGTCCGGTGTTCACGCAGACTTCTGCAGACGACGACATCGACCACAAATGCACGACGGTGGGCAAGAAGCATCCGCCGGTGGACGTGAAGGTGCTCGACGTGAACGACGGTCATGAATGCGCGCCCGGAGAGCATGGCGAGCTGTGTTGCCGTGGCTACAATGTGATGAAGGGCTATTACAAGATGCCCGACAAGACCGCCGAAGCGATAGACGAGAACGGCTACCTGCATTCGGGCGATATGGGCACGGTGGACGAAGAGGGCTATTTCCGCGTCACGGGGCGCATCAAGGACATGATCATCCGCGGCGGCGAGAACATCTACCCGCTCGAAGTGGAGAACTTCCTGCTTACGATGCCAGGCGTCCTCGATGCGCAGGTGGTTGGCATCCCCGACGAAAAGCTCGGCGAAATCGTCGGGGCATTTATCCGCACGCATCCCGGGCACGAGGACATGACCGAAGACGACGTGCGCGCCTATGCTATTCCGCGCATCGCGCGGTTCAAGGTGCCCAAGCGCGTGTTCTTCGTCGACGAGTTCCCCATGAACCCGGCGAACAAAGTGCTCAAGTACAAGCTGCGCGAGATGGCCAAGGAGCTCACCGACCGCGAGAACCTGAAGGTCTGGGAAAACGAAGACGAAGCCGCTGCCGCGCAGGCAGCCAGCGAAGAAGACGACGCTCAAGGCGGTATGTTCCGCGAGAGGTAGCATGCTTTTCGCGGGGCACGCCCTTTGATGTGCGGCTGTCCGCTTACGGTCTTCGCCGGTTGCATATGAAAACACCCGATTATCGTTGGGAGACATGCGTTTCATGCTCGAACATGTAAAAACCCATCCAGTGACGTGCGTCATCGCCGCTGTATGCGTAGTCGCATTCGTCGTTCTGGAATTGTTGGGGATGACCCAGGGCTATTCCGCGTACAACGCCGGCATCCTGACGCCGCAATCGATAGCCGAAGGACGCTACTACACGCTCCTCACTTCCATGTTCATGCACGGCGACATCATGCACCTGCTCTGCAACATGGTCACGCTGTGCTACGTCGGCTTCACGCTCGAGGAAATCCTCGGTCCTCTGCGCTTTGCCATCGTCTACTTTTTTGCAGGCATAGTAGGCGGACTGGTATGGTATGTGATCATGGTTGCCACGGGGCGCTTGAACACCGGCGTCGTCGGCGCATCCGGTGCGTTGTTCGGGCTTTTCGGCACCTATTTCTACCTCTTGGTGCGCGAGCGACAATCGCCGGTCGTGTTCTTGTCGGCCCCCACCATCGACGACGTGAGAGGCGTCGCTAGCTTGCTTGGCGTCAACATCGTCATCGGATTTGCACCCGGCATTTCGATGGAAGGGCATATGGGCGGATTGCTCGCGGGCCTCATCGCCGGCATTCCCATCTACGAGCTGATGCGCCGCGGTGTTCAAGCCGACATCGACGCGGGCTTCGAGCCCCCGTCCATTCCTGCGTCTAACGCGAGCCAATACGATTTCGACGAGCTCCAGGCTTCGCAGGATGCCGCCATGGCCGCACAGGAAGACTACGTGCGCCGATGGGAGGAAGCGACGCCTGCAGAACGCAAGCACCTCTGATGCTTTAGCCCAACACCAAAGGGCCAGAGAAGAAGTGGGTTATCTGTTTGCTCTCTACCTTTGGTGCGCGAAATGGGGTACTATTGCCGAACTGTGCTTTTGCGGGCGTGGCGGAATTGGCAGACGCGCCAGATTTAGGTTCTGGTGGGCAACCCCCGTGCAGGTTCAAGTCCTGTCGCCCGCACCAAAGCATGGAGAAAATAGTATAGGCACAACAGAGCGATCGAGAGGAAAGGCAGATCATGAAGACTACTGTTGAAAACCTTGAAGGCAATTCACGCAAGGTAACCATCGAAATCGAGGCAGACGAGGTCACGTCGCGCATCAACAAGCAGTACAAGGACTTCGCACATCGCTACAACTTCCCCGGTTTCCGTAAAGGCAAGGCGCCGCGTCCCATCGTCGATTCCGTGCTCGGCGCAAACGCCGTCGTTGCCACCGTCACCGACGACATCTTAAGCAAGGTTACCCCTGTCGCCATCGATGAGCAGGGCCTTGTTACCATCGGCCAGGCAGAATTCGAAGAGTCCGAAGAACTGGTCGAGTCCGGCAAGCCGTTCGTCTACTCGGTCACCGTCGACGTCCGCCCCGAACTTGAACTTACCAGCTACGATCCGGTCAAAGTCGAGCTTCCCAGCACGGAGGCGACCGAAGAGGAAGTGGACGCTCAGGTCGAAGAGCTGCGCAACTATTACTACGATTTCGAAGATTGCCCGGCCAACACCAAGGTCAAGAAGGACAGCTTCGTCGATATCAGCCTTAAGGCCACCAACGCGGCAGGGGAGGAAATCGAGTCCCTGCACAGTGAATCGCGCCTCTACGAACTGGGCATGGGCTTGTTCCCCACGGAATTCGACGAGGCACTCGTGGGTTTGAAGAAGGGCGAGGCCGCCACGGTCACCATCGACCCGTCTAGCCCGTCCATGATGACGCAGAGCCTTGGCGACGATGCCGACAAGGTCACATTCGACGTCGAGGTGAAGCAGGTCAAGAAGCGCATCATCCCGGAAGTCACCGATGAATGGGTCAAAGAAAAGGCGGGCTTCGAAAACGTGGCCGAACTGCGCGAGCGCATGGCTAGCCAGATCAAGGCCCAAAAGGAATCGACCCTGCCTACCATCCGTGAAAACGAAGCGCTGTTCGAGTTGCAGGGCCGTCTTATCGGTGAAGTTCCCCAGAGCATTCTCGAAGCGCAGGAATCCGAACTGCTGCAGAACTTCTTCATGCAGCTGCAGCAGTCCGGCATGAGCTTCGACATGTTCCTCATGCAGCGCGGTATGGATCCCGCATCGTTCAAGGAAGACCTGAAGCTTCAGGCCAAGGATGTCGCCATGCAGGACTTGGCGCTCGATGCTTGGGCGCGTCATGCGGGCATGCAGGTCAGCGACGAAGAGATCGCCGAAGAGTTCGTCAAGAGCGGTGCCGAAGACCCCGTCGCCCTCGAGGCCGAATGGCGCGAGTCGGGCAGGATTTCGCCGCTGCGCGCTGCCATCATGCGTTCGAACGCCATCAAGGAAATCGTTGATTCGCTCGAGGTGACCGAACTTGCCGCAGGGGAGAAGCTGCGCAGTGTCCGCGAACACGAGCGCATGCTTGAAGAGGCAGTGAAGGAAGCCGAAGAGGCCGAAAAGGCTGCAATTAAGGATGACAAGACGGAAACGAAAGAGCCGGACACCGATTCCAAGGAAGATAATAGCGAATCTGAATAATCGGTATCCGAATAGGAGGCATTTA
>CAMORQ010000074.1 GCA_946623915.1 uncultured Coriobacteriaceae bacterium
CATTCTCCCAATGCCTGGCGACATACTGGGTGGCTGGCGCGTCGCCGGCGTACGCCTTAGGCACGCACCATGCCAGCGACGCTGCGAGAAGCGCCATGGCTATCGCCAGGGCGGGGACGGCTTTGCGGGAGATCGGCTTCGCGGACACGGCGGGCCCCTTTCGCTCTTGGGTTCAGCAAGATTTCCTTCTATCGGGATTATACGCCCTGAGCAGCTGTTCTGTCCTGCTCGCTTTTCAGCATATGGGGCGAGCTGCCTCGGGGAATCGGGCGCAAGCGCAGGAGGGTGGAACGTTGGTCCAGGACCAATGTTCTATATGACAAGGGGACAGGTCATTTGTCATATTCCATCACAGGCGCTATCCTAACCTGACTAACGGATTCAGGAAGGGGTGACGCTCATGCGGACGGTGCGTAAGCAGTGCGAAAGCGAGATTTATCACGTCATTGCCCGAGGTGCAGGCCGGCAGTTGATCTTCGAGGACGACGGTGACCGCGAGTTCTTCCTCACGTTGCTCGAGAAACACGCGCGCGAACGTTCGGTCGACGTTCTTGCGTGGTGCCTGATGGGCAACCATTTCCACCTGCTCGTGCATGCCCCCATGGAAAGGGTATCGCTTTGTATGAAGGACCTCTGCGGCCTTTATGCGCAGCACTTCAACAAGGTCCACGCAAGGGTCGGCCACCTATTCCAGGAGCGTTTCAGGAGCGAGCCCGTCGCAGACGAGGGTTATCTTGCCATGGTCGTTGGCTACATCCACTTCAACCCCGACAAGGCGGGGCTAGCCGACTACAAGCGCTATCCGTGGAGCAGCTACGCCGAATACCTTGGCAAAAGCCGCAAAAGGCAGATATGCGCAAAAGAGCTCGTACTCGGCCACTTCGGCGGGCTCGACGCGTTCAAGGAATTCCACAAGTCGCACGCCGCTGAAGCGCAGGCCATGGACGTAGATGCGCCCAGGTCGCCGACGCGCAGTATGCCCGACGGGGACGCGATCGCCCTCGCGGAGGACATCCTGGAGGGGAGAGGTCTCGGGGAAGTGAAAGCGCTCCCGCGCAGCGAACGCAACTTTGTCTTGCGAAAACTGCTGGATGCCGGGCTGTCGATTCGACAAATAGAACGCCTGACTGGTGTAGGCAGAGGCGTCGTGCAATCTGTCACGAAACAGAAATATGACAAATAATATGACAAGGGGACAGGTCATTTGTCATATTCTGGATTGCCTTCGGCTAGGGCGTGCATCGTGCGATAATATGACAAATGACCTGTCCCCTTGTCAGGTGTCCCCTTGTCTCATGCGACGCGATTGAAAGGGGGGCGCCGGAATTCGGCGCCCCCCTCCTTTCGCGGATGGATGGGCAGGTTCTAGCGAACGTCGCAACATCAAAGGCATCGAAAGGAGCTTTTGTCAGGTTCGTGTCAGGTTCGGGCGAAAAGCTGACGAACGGCTACGGCGCGCTTGTCAGGTTTTGTCAGGTCCAAAGGGAAAGGGGCGCTGAAACCCAGCGCCCCTTTGATTGGATTATCCAAATGTGACAGCAACGACGCGTTGGTGTCACAAGGGTGTGCCAGCGGGGACGCGTCAGGTCTAAAGCTGACAAACGGCTACAGCGCGCTTGTCAGCTCGGGCGCGGGGCATCGCGCAAAAAACGGCGTCCCCTACAGGACGCCGTTCGTTCCGAGTTTTGCGCAGGATTGCCCGCCTGCGAACGGGGCATGATAGACAAACTAGACTTGCTCGCCCGTCGCCTCTTCGACAGCTGCTTCGGCATCTGCTGCGACATCGGCAGCTGCGTCTGCTGCAACAGCTTCGGCCTGTCCAGCAGCATCAGCAGCAGCTTGGACAGCTTCGGCCACAGGGGCGGCTTCGCCTCCGACTGTGCCGTCGCGGTTGATATCCACACCAGAGATACTTTCGATCTTGTCCACGGCAGCGCCGGCGACTTCGCTGATCTTTTCCACAGCAGGAGTTAGCAGGTCTTCGTTCTGGTCGAACGTGCCGCGCTCTGCCTGGGAAATGTCTGCAGCGGCAGCAGCGCTTTCGGCGGTAACGCCCGCCTTTTCGGCAACCTGAGCCTGAGCGTCGGCAACAGCTGCGTCCTTGGCAGCCTCGAATGCCTCGCGCGTACCACCCGCAACATCGCCGTCACCGTCGATGTCGACGCCCACGACGCCTTCCACCTTGTCGAGAGCCGCGTCGGCAGCGCCTACGACCTTGTCAACGACGCCGGAAAGGATGCCCTTACCTTCTTCGGCACCCGCTTCGGTACCGACGGCACCGTTTCCATCGATATCGAGGCCCGTCGCACCTTCTACCGCATTCGCGGCAGCATCGGCAGCGCCCCCTACCGTTTCCTTAGCCTTGTCGAAAGCGCCTGTAGCAGCGTTCTTGATGTCGTCCAAACCGGGCATAGAAACCTCCTTTGATAGAGATGGATGCGGGTGCGCCCCCGCTTGCTCGTATTGTGTCACAAACAAGGCACGTGTCTTGAAAAAACGAGCCGGGAAGCCCTCATCTTGGCTAATCAACACAGTGCGGATCGCCAGACGAACGCGCCAGCGTTCGGCGCGCGCACGCCGAACGAAGCATCCGCGCGCAGACCGCCGCGCGCAAGACGAATTGCGCATGCAGCTGAAACGATTATCATTGAACGTGATTAGTTATCGAAAGGAAGCGATAGACCATGAGCGAAGAGCAGAAAGTTCGCCTTACCCAGTACACTTGCCACGGCGGTTGATCGGCCAAGTGGGGTCCGGGAGAGCTCGACGAAATACTGGCGCAGATAGCGCCTGCCATAGACGAGAAAATCACGCTCGGATTCGACACGAGCGACGACTGCGCGGTCTACAAGCTGCGCGACGACCTGGTAGCGGTGCTCACGCTGGACTTCTTCACTCCGGTGGTGGACGACCCGTACGAATTCGGCGCCATCGCCGCTGCCAATGCGCTCTCCGACGTGTTCGCCATGGGCGTCAAGCCGCTCTGCGCATTGAACATCCTGGCCTTCCCTGTGGCGCTTGGCACCAAGGTGGTTGGCGAAGTGATGCGCGGCGGATCGGACAAGGTGCGCGAAGCGGGCGCCTTCATCGTGGGCGGTCACTCGATCGACGACGACGAGCCCAAGTACGGGCTGGCCGTGTTCGGCACGGCGCATCCCGACGAGGTAATCCGTAACGGAGGCGCACAGGAAGGCGACGTACTTTATTATTCCAAGCGCATCGGCATGGGCATCATGAACTCCGCCTTCACCACGGGCGACGAAGACGAGCAGAGCATGCGCCCGGTCATCGAACAGATGATGGAACTGAACAAGTACGCCGCCGAAGCGTTCGAGGGGCTAGACGTGCATGCCTGCACCGACGTGACCGGCTTCGGGCTTGCGGGGCACTTGCACGAGATGCTCGAGCCCAGCAACGCGGCCGCCATCGTGGAATGGAACGCACTGCCCCTGTTCGACGGCGTGTACGAGTACTCGCAGAAGGGCTGCCGGCCAGGCAGGTCGTTCGACGTGCAGGAATGGGCGGAGAAATTCGTGCGCCGCGGCACGCTTTCCAACGACGAGTACAACGATCGCATGGGCGTGCTCTGCGACCCGCAGACATCCGGCGGCCTGCTGATATCGCTGAACCCCAAAGATGCCGAAACCTACGAAACTCGCTTCGAAGAACTATTGGGGCGCAAGCCCTACCGCATCGGCGAAGTGACGTTCGGACCCGTAGGAACCATCTTCATCCGGTAGCTCGTCCGGTAGTTTATCCGGCAGCTGCAGCACCATCGACCTTACCAGCAAGGCCCTTCGGCACGTTCTGCGGAAGGGCCTTGTTGCACGCATTTCCAAACGCCCGGACGCTCCAGGCGCATGTGGAATGCACTCGCGCTCGGCGCCGAAGGCAACCGATGTCGTCCTCGTGCTACCAGAGACGGGCCGTGCTACTTGCGGACCCTGATGGTCCAGGACTTGTTGTCGTTCTTGTCGAACGAGAGGATTTCAACTCCCGCTTCCTGGCAGTAGTTCGGCAGGTTCACCGTCGCTTCGGGGCAGGTGAACTCTATCTCGATTTCCTGACCGGACGCTGCGTCGGCCAGAGCGTTTTTCAACGTGATCAGAGGAAGGGGGCAATCCTGCCCTTTCGTGTCCAGTTTGATTGCGTCCATACGCTTCCTATCCTTTCTTCAATGCGGGCTTCAAGATAAGCCGGGCAGCCAGCCAGACCCCCAGCACCAAGAACACGAGCGCGTACCACGACTTCATCGACAGCTGTGCCGTGCCTACCAGCCCGTTGGCGATCAGGCAGCCCTGGCCCCACACGCCACCGAGCCCCATAAGCACGCCGCCTGCGACCATCTTCAGCGCGGTCGCTTTGTCGGGCAGCACGATGGAAAACTCCTTGCTGGCAAGCGTGGTCAGCAGCGAGCCCAGCACGATGCCCAGCACGAACATGCTCCCCCATCCGAACATCGTGTCATAGGGGTTGCAGCTCCCCACGATGCCGCGCGCGGGAAACGCCGTGTACGCCCACGACAGAATCGGGGACACGATGGCGAAGCCGAAGTGGCGACCGAAGTAACCGCTCACGGGAAACGCGAGGCCCATCAGCACCCCGATGATGACAACGGTGGGCTCCATGGGCCAGATCTTCTCGCACAGAATGTGCCTGAGACCCGTGTATTGCCCCGGCACCTGGAACAGCGCAGGATGCGTTTTCCGATGACGCCACAGAAGGTACACCGCCACAACCGTAAGCACGGCGAAGACGATCACGGGCACTATCGACCGCCTGCCTGGCAGCATGTCTTCCACGATAAAGAACGAGCGCAGGTACTTCGACAAATCCTTGCCCGGACCAGCAGATACGAAGTATCCCGTGACGATAAAGGTCGCCAGCGAGATGAGCCCCGCAACACGACCGTCGCCGCATTTCACCAGCGTGGATGTAAGGCAGCCACACGATACGACTGCACCGACGCCAAACAGAAGGCCCCCGAGCGCAATCGAAAGCAACGAAAATGGCGGGAGGTAGAACGGTATGCGCACCAGGTGCATATGCCCCAAACCGTGGTATATCAGCCCTTCCACGGCGACGATGGCCACGATGAGCACGATGTTGTAGAAGCGCTTCTCCAGATAGATGTCGCGCACAAGGCTGGTCATGCAGAACCGGCTCCGCTTTATCACGAAACCGAACAGCATGCCGAAAATCAGTCCCGACGCCAGCATGGCCATGGCGCTACTGCACCTCCTTGCCGTCCGCCTGCGAAGACGAGCCGGCCGACGCCGACACTGGAGCGCTCGACGCGTCGGCGGCCGCGGCGCTTGCCTGCGCTTCGGCGTATTTGCCTTCCTTCAGGAAGTCGCCTTCGACCGGGCCGTCCCATACTTCCAGGCCGTTGAACTCGACAACGTTGGTGTAGCCGGAATACACCAGGTCTTCGGCAGCTATCTTGCTCATGCCACCATAATCGCAGTAGAGGATAATAAGCTGGTCCTTGTCGGGAAGCTTCTCGCGCCCTTCGTCGCCGGTGATCACATTGAACGCGATGGGCACCGACCCTGGGATGTGCATGTAGTCCCAATCGACCTCTCCGCGCACGTCGACCAGTATGCTGCCTTCCTGCTTCATGAGCTCGGCGGCCTCCTCGGGCGTAGCGTGCCGGTATCCGGCTTCGGGATCGACCTCGGTCGGATAGATGTGCTCGACCGTCGCGGCGTATTCCTTGGCGGCGCCCCGCGTATCGATGCCTGCGCTATCAAGCGAAGATCCTGCCGTTGCCGCATCGTCAGAAGCCGTCGACGCTGCCGCGCCCTCTGCGGCCGATGCCGATGCGCCCTCTGCGGCCGACGCTGCCGCGCCCTCTGCGGCCGATGCCGATGCGTCCCCTGCGGCCGATGCCGACCCGTCCGCCGATGCCGACGCGCTCGCTGCACCCGACGCGCTCGCTGACGACGGAAGTTCGCCAACATGGCTGTCCGCCCCCTGCGCGCATCCGGAAAGCACGGCAACGCAACAAGCGGCGACCAATGCGGCCGACGCCCTCATGCGTGCTGATGCAATAATCATTCGAAACCCCCTCTTTTCAATCCTCACCTAGTAAAGACAAAGCACGATTCTGTCGTAGAGCCTTTGGGCGAAGTTGCGCGTGCCCTTGTATTCTTCGAGCACATCCTGGGCGAACCGCACGACTTCGCTGCGCTGTTCTTCGGTAATCTCATGGGTGCTGAAACGCGCCCGGTCGTTGGCGGCAACGCAGGCGCCGAACCTGTCACCGCACGCAAACGCACCCTTCACCTGGTCGTCGGCCTGATCGAGCAGCGTATGATCGATCGAAGGCAGCCTCGACGAAATAATGGAGACGGCATAGGCGAACGCCGCGAGCACAGCCGTCCTTCGGTCGGGTCCGTCGAACAGGGCGAGCAAGCGGCCCAGACGCGCACGGCGCGCAACCACCGCCGCAACAGCGATTGCAAGCAGTGCAGCGAGAAGACCAAGCAGGATCGCCTTGCCCCATGTGGACAAGAATGCTGCGATGCGCTCTAGCAGGAAACCCTCTTCGGATTCCTCTTCGTCTTCTTCCTCTTCTTCCTCGGGCCACTCTTCTTCGTCTTTGCCCACATCGGCGATTTCGCCACCGATACCGTCTTCCCCAATACCGGGGTAGGCGTACATGTTGTCGTTGCGGAAACCCGGTGTGGTTTCGAATGGAAGCCAGCCGACGCCATCTAGATAAAATTCGGCCCATGCGTGAGCGTTCCTGTCGGTTACGTCCACGGACCCCTTCGATGCCTGGACCACATCGGATGTGACCACATAGCCTTCGACGTAGCGAGCGGGCACGCCGAAGTAGCGCAGCATGCACGTCGCCGCCATGGCGTAATGAACACTGTGGCCGATCCGGTCGCCGGACAAGAACCATTCCAGCGCATCCTGGCCGGCGTTACCCGCGGCCGTGGACTGGTAGTACTGGTTGTTGGCCAAGTACGTCGCGATGCGCGAACGGGCCTGCGTGGTGGAAAGGTGCTCGCGCTGTCCCAAACATTCCTCAAGGAGCTCGATGTGCTCTTTGCTCAAGCCGAGATACACGTCGTAGACCATGTCGCGATAGGCGGACTCCGCTTGCAAGTAGGACCGCACGCGTTCGCTCGACGAAACCGCTTCGTCCAGTTCCGTCTGCAAGACGTAACTGCCACCCACCGCGCCCGGCACGTAAGCAAGGCCCCATTGCGCAGCGCCGCCGGAAGACGTGATGGCCGCGTCGCCGATCAGGCGCTCGTTTGTGCGCAGATAGTCGGATTGAGAAAAACCGTAGGGTGCGTACAGGTAATGCCGGCATGCCCGTATGTTCGAAATGGTCATCGTAGCCGTGCCGGTTTGGCCCGAAGCCTCGTAAGCGCCCGCAAGCTGGCTCTGACCGTAGAACCCTTGCTGATGCAGCGTGTAGAACAAGTCGCGGTAGGTGCGGTTTTCGTCCGGCGTCAAACCGCCCCACACTCCGTCGGAGTAGTGTTCGCCCACGAAACCGCGTAAGTACACCGTCTCAGGTGCATCCATGGTTATGGACAACTCGGTGCGTCCTGTCGGGACGAAAGCTTCGATGTTGCGCAAATCGCCTTCGGGCAAAATGTTGGGCTCGCTTTCGTAAGCGACGCTATGGCGCCATTGGGCTATCGTTTGCGGTGCGCCAGCGGCATCGAAGACGCGATACAAGCCAGTCGATGCGACAAGCGCGATCGCCAATGCGCATCCCGCCGCGCTCAAGGCAACAGCGGGCAGCGCCGTGCGCACGCCAGACGACCCGCTGCCACCGCGCACCGCCTTGCCCACAAGCGACAAAGCCGCAACCGCGAAGAACAGACCCACTTCCCAGCCCAAGGGGAACAACCCGCACGCGATACCAACGCCGGCAATCACGGGCAAAATGAAAGCCGCCCAAAGGCTTCCGGCCCGGGTTGTAAACGCAGCGACCACACCGACGATAGCGGAGATAAG
>CAMORQ010000075.1 GCA_946623915.1 uncultured Coriobacteriaceae bacterium
GCGCCACCGCCCCGAAGCTGCCGGTCATGGTGACCATCGAAACGATGCCGGGGATCAGGAAGTTCAGGTAGGGTTCGCCGTGCGATGTGGTTTGGATGCCCAATCCGAATACCAGCAGGTACATGAGCGGGCTGATCATGGCTGCGACCGTGATTTTATAGAAGTCCCGTTTGAACTCCGTCCACTTTTCCCAAAGTACCGCCAGGATGCCCATTGCACGTTTTCCGCATGCTACTTGCGCGTGATGCGGTGCCCTATCCTTTCCACGAAAACGTCTTCCAAGGTGGTTGCACGCAGGACGGCATCGTCAGGCAGCTCCTGCAGGTGTGCGATTGCTTCTTCGCGTGTTGCGAAGTAGCGGCTGGTTAGCTCGTTGTCCACTACTTGCTCGACGGCGAACGCGCCCAGCTGTTCGATAAGCGCTGTCGGGCTGTCGACCACATCGAGCTTGCCAGAATCCAGGAATGCCACGCGGTTGCACAGCGCCTGCGCCTCGTCGATGTAGTGCGTGGTAAGCAGGATGGTCAGCTTTTCGTTTTGCAGCTGACGGAGCAGATTCCACATCTGGCGGCGGGCGATGGCGTCCATGCCGGCCGTCGGCTCGTCGAGCAGGATAATCTCCGGGTCGATCATCAGGGCGCGGCACACCATCAGCTTGCGTTTCATGCCTCCCGAAAGATGGCGCACCGTGCGGTGGCGGTAGTCGGTAAGCCCCGTGAACTCGAACAGCTCGTCAGTCTTGCGGCGGATGTCGCGTTTGCGCATGTAGTACAGGCGCCCCTGGTATTCCATCACTTCTTCCATGGTCATGTCCTGGCGCATGGAATATTCCTGCGTGATCACAGACAGCTTGCGCTTTTCCGCGCTTGCTTTGCGATCGAGCACGTTGCCGTCCACGAGCACCTTTCCGGATGTGGGCAGCAGCACGGTCGACATCATCGAAATGGTCGTGGTCTTGCCCGCACCGTTAGGCCCGAGAAGCCCCACGAATTCACCGGTCTCTATAGTCAGACTCAAATCGTCGACAGCGGTGAAGTCTCCAAATCTTTTTGTTAGATGTACCAGTTCGATCATGTGCGTAAGGTCCAGCGACGACGCGATGTGACACCAACGACGCGATGCTGTCACATTTGGATAATACCTTATGTGACGACAACGATGCGAAGCTGCTGCATTCTTCGCGACAGCACAACAGTTACGATGCGCTGTTTCCGCGGCTGGCGTGCTCCTCCTTCACAATCACAACCGAGAAGTAATCGGCATCGTCGGCGGTGACGTCGGCGAGGCGGGGGAAGACCTTTTCGTCGGGGAGGCCGCAGTTGGCCACCATGCTTGCGTGTTCAAGCTGCCCTCGCGCCTCCAGTTTGTCGCGCAAATCGAGCACCTCGCGCCAGCTTTTCATGAAGACCTTGTTCGCTTTGACATCGAGGATTTCGTCGACGTCTCCGGCCATGACCGGCGTGATCAAAAGGCGCTCGTCGCCTTCGCACAGAACGGTTCCCAAGCGGGCGGCCGTTGCGGAAAACGATGTAACACCCGGAACGATGACTGCTTCGTAGCCTGCGGCAATCACATGTTCGTGGACGGGTGCATAGCTGGCGTAGACGCCGATGTCGCCCAGGCACAGATAGGCTACGTTGCGTCCCGTGTCGAGCACTTCGCAAATCTTGCGCGCGTTTTCGGCGTAGGCCGCGTTGCGCACGGATTCATCGCGTGTCATGGGGGTGCTGCAGTCGAGCAACTCCTTGTCGCCGACGTATTCTTGCGCAATGGACAGCGCGGTCTGCCGCTTATGGCCGATGTTGGGTGTCGCGATGACGTCGGCGGCTTGGATCGCCTTCACCGCAGCAAGGGTCATCAAATCGGGGTCGCCAGGTCCTACACTGACACCGGTCAGGACTCCTTTTTCGGCCATGTGAATCTTCTCCTTTGGTATGGCGAGAAAAAATCGGCACACTCGATTCCAAAGCGGTGCGATCGGAACCGAACAAGCCGATATTTTCTCGTCTTCGTCATATGGTGGTAGTAGTCTATCGCGTAATGCGCACTTGTACTACGGAATAATCAACTTCCTTCCTTTTTCCTTTATCTGCGAAAAGGATGCATGGACCATTCGGCGCTTGCGCAAAAGGTCACGACGGCAGGGGGTCGAGCTCGATATTGCCCGAAACCGGATCGAACGTGCCAGGCTCGAGGTCGTAGAGCTCGTCTATGACCGCGGGGGTGAATATTTCTTCGGGCGGGCCTTGCGCCACAATCGAATCGCCTTTGACGCAAATGATGTGATCCGATACTTTGCGGGCAAGCGGCAGTTCGTGCAAGGACATGATCACGCCAACGCCTCGCGTGGAAACCAGGTGGCGCAACACGTTCAGTAGCTCGATCTGATAGTGGATGTCCAAGTAGTTTGTCGGCTCGTCGAGCATGATGGTGCGGGGCTCCTGGCAGATGGCGCGCGCAAGCATGATGCGCTGGCGTTGACCGTCGGAAAGCTGCATGAAGTCCCGCGCGCGCAGGTCCCACACATGCACCATTTCCATCGCCTCGCGCACTTTTTCGCGGTCGTCGTCGGAGAGGATGCCCAGTCGGCCCGTATAGGGGTATCGCCCCGTTTCCACAACGTCGGCGCAGGTAAGCAGCTCGGTGCGCAGGCGCTCTGTCAGCATCACCGAAAGTTCGAGGGACACGTCGTGGGCGGTCAGCTTCTCGAACGGCCTGCCCGACAGGTAGACCGCTCCTCCGACCTTTTCCAGATGGCCTGCGATGGTTTTGAGGATGGTGGATTTGCCGGCTCCGTTCGGGCCGATCAGCGTGACGATCTTGCCCGCCTTCACTTCGATGTTGACGCCGTTGATAAGGGCGGTGCCGTCGTATCCGACGGTCAGGTCTTTTGTCTCAAGCACGAATTCGGCGCTCATTGTTCAACTCTTTTCTGTCTGTGCAGCAGAATCGCGATAACCACCGGCGCGCCGAAAATGGCGGTCACAGCGGAAATCGATACCTCGGTGGGGGCGAATACGCTGCGGGCGATCAAGTCGCAGAACAAGCAGAAGATGCCGCCGCCGAGGAAGGCTGCAGGCACCACCACAAGAGGCTTCGATGTGGCAAGAAAGCGCTTGACCAGGTGCGGCACAGCGATGCCGACGAAGCTGATGGGGCCTGCGAAAGCGGTAACGCAGGCCGCAAGCAAACTTGACAACAAGATGAGCGCGATGCGGAACAAACGGATGTTCACGCCCATAGAGCGTGCGTACTGCTCGCCGAGTTGGAATGCCCCCATCGGTTTCGAAAGCAGGAACACCGCACCGCTCGATGCGAGCACCACGACGGTCATCAGGCCGATGTCGGACCAGTTGATGCCGGAAAAGCTGCCGAGGGACCAGTTCTTCAGATTCACGATGTTGGCGTCGGAGGCGAACGTGATAAGGAAGTCGGTGGCCGCGCTGCAGATGTAGCCGATCATCACGCCCGCAACGATGAGCATGCTCATCGAATTGATGCGCCGCGACACAAGCAGCACGAATATCATGGCGATCATCGATCCGACGAATGCTGCGAGAATCAACATGCCGCTTGTCATCACCCCGGCGTTGCCCACCACCACGATCATCATCAAGGCGACCACAAGCTTCGCACCGCTCGATATGCCCAGGATGTAGGGGCCAGCGATAGGGTTGTTGAAGAAGGTCTGAAGCAAGAAGCCAGCCAATGCGAGCGCGCCGCCTAGCAGTCCTGCGGCGATCAACCGGGGAAGGCGGATGTTCCAGATAACCTGGTAGTACGTGCTTTCCGTATCGTGTCCCGTAAGGATGGCGCCGAGGTCCTGCAGTGGCACGGTAAGGCTGCCGATGCAGAGGTTGGCAACCGCGAACACCACGAGCAGAACGGCCAGGCCGATGAACACGCCAGTGACGCGCGCACGCCTTACGCCTTGCCCGAAATCGTCATCTATCTGGTCTTGTCTTTGCATCGTCGGTCCTTATGTCGCAGCGGGTTGGTGCGTGCCGTCGTCATGCCACTCGGGACGGGAGTCGCGTGTCGTCCGACTTCGTCCCGGATGGCGTGACGACTCCCGTCCCGGATGGCACGGCGATGGCACGGTGATGGCTTATGTCAATTGTCGCATGTAGGTCAGCTCGCCGGTCGCGCCGTTTACCACCGCGTTGAAATCCGCGATGATTCCGCCCGATTCCATCATCTGCTGATACATGTTCTGGTCGGTGGCCCACACGTTGCCGTCCTGCACAGCCTTAAATTCGCCTAGCAACTCGTTTTTCGCAAGCAGGTCTGCGAGCGAATCGATGCTTCCATCGATAGACGAATTGTAGATGATGATGTCTGCATCTTTTGCGGTGGCGTAAAAACGCTCCATTTCCAGCGTGACGCTGCTCGTGCCCGATTCGGCGGCGTCGAGGTCGTCGAAGGCATACGTTCCGCCGGCCTGTGCGATCATGGTGGTCACATAATCGCCTGGCTTGCGCACGACGGCTCCGCCGTTGCTGTTGATGTAGAAGAACGCGACGGTTTTGCCCGTAGGCGTGGCGTCGATTGCTTCGACCTGTTTAACCTGCTTTTGGAATTGCTCGGCGGCAAGGTCGTCTTTGCCAAACAGGGCGCCATAGAGCTTGACCCACTCGGCGCGACCGAGCGGCTCGGTTTCATAACTGGACATTTCGACGAACACGGGAATTCCCAGTTCGACCAGTTTTTCACGCACGTCGGGCATGTGGTTGATCATCGTCGACTGGATGGACAGTTTCACACCGCTCGACACGAGCAGCTCGTAATCGGGCGCACTGTACTTGCCGCCGTAGATGATGCTGCCGTTTTCCATGGCATCCGTCATGGCGGAAATGTACCAGTCTTCTGGCTTGATGCCCGACACGCTTATGGTGTCGATGGCATCGAGTGCGTCGAACAAGCATGCGGTATCGCTGGCTACCAGATACAAATCGCTTGCCGGTTGCTGGAGTACTACGATGTCCTCGGCGATTCCTTCGGGCACCTCGGCGCCTTCAGGGACGATCAGATAGCGTCCGCCGTCGTAGAGGCATGCCAGTTGGTATCCGCCTTCGAAGTAATCGATGGTGAAGCATGTGGCGTAGTCGAGCTGCATGCTACCCGTCGGCTGCCATCCGTTGCCCAGGTCGGTGTTGTGGAAGTTCTCGACGAGCTTCGTGTATTGACCGGTGCCAACAACAGGCTCGGCGTCGGACGATGCCGCCGCGCTCGCCGACGACGCTTCGGCGCTCGACGTCGCACTGCCTTGCGCGCATCCAGCAAGCACGCATGCTGTCAGCATGGCGGCAAAGACGCATGCACATACATGTTTCATTTTGTTGCGTGATTCCATAGGGCTCCTTGCTCGTTGGAATTAGGCGGCGCTAGCCTGTTCGCTGCCGGGGGAATAGAAGATTATGCTGTGGTCGTACCATCTGTCGCGGCGTTGTCCCCATGCGGCGATTGTCAGTTCTTCATCGAGGGCGGAAACGGGCACATCGAAGGTGTACTTGCCGTCGTCGCCTAGATAGTAGTCGTAGATTTCGGAATCCGGCGCTGTGGCCGCTTCTTCCGACGTGCCGAAGTAAAGGCGCGAGAAACCTTCGCCTGGCATGGTGATGGTTGCTGTGTAAGCGCCGTCTTGCACATGGAGCGTGCATGCTACCGGGTGGAACATGCTCGAGTCGGTCTTGGTGTCGGTGGTGTAGTCGCCGTCGGCGATATCGCCCGCTACGGCAGCGCCCGATGCGGCAGAAGATTGCTCGACGGAAGAAGCAGAGTCAGACGTGCTCGCGTTCGCCGTGTCCGCTGCAGATGCGGTCGGGCTCGAAGTTGCCGGCTCGGACGAGCTGCTCCCGCCCGTCTGCGAGTTGCCAGCGCATCCGGCGAGCGCAATAACGAGACAAGCGAGCAAACTGGCTAGCACGATTACCTTTCTGCGGTACATAACGATTCCTCCATCGAATAATCTTGCGTATATGGTAAAGGGCGGCAGAAGGGTCCTGCCCTCTGCCGCCCTTGATGCCCAGTAAGGCTTACAGGCTGCTGATAGCTGCTTCGACGTGCTTGACGTAGATGTCGTCGATCGCGTCGATTTGCCCCAGGCCTTCGATGACACTGCTCACTTCGAACCCTGCCGCCTTCAGAACGGAAGCGAAGGACTCGGGATCTGCTTCGTCGGCCATGTCGTTGTTGGCGTGGTCGCCGGCAACAACCATCATCGGGCGCAGGACTGCCTTGGTGAAGCCGGCCTTGGAAGCTGCGTCGGCCACATCGGTGAACGTGGGCTCGGCTTCGACGGTAGCTACGAAGTAGTTGTCATAGCCCAGGTCGGTGAACACACCCTGCATGGTGGTGTAGATCTCGTTCGAGTCGGCTTCGGTGCCATGGCCCATCAGGCAGATGGCCGTGCCTTCGTCCTCGAATTGTTCCATGGATGCCTTGATGGCTTCGGCGACAGCTTTCTGGTCCTCGGCGGTGTCCAGCAGCGGGGTGCCCAGCGCGCATTTCTCGAACTTGTCCTGATAGGTTGCCAGGGCTTCCTGTACATCGGTGTACTCGAAGCCGCCCATCAGATGCGTGGGCTGAACGATGATTTCCTTCACGCCGTCGGCGATGGCGCGCTCCATGGCCTCTTCGAAGTTATCGATGTGGCGACCCGTATCTTTTTCGATGTGGTCGATGATGATCTGGGCGGTGAAGGCGCGACGCACGTCGTAGTCGGGGAACGATTCGCGAATCGCGGACTCGATGGCGCCGATGGTGATGTGGCGGCTGTTAGCAAAGCTGGTGCCAAAGCTGGTTACAAGGATTACGGGACGAGCCATTTCTTCCTCCGTGGTCTCTTCAGTGGCCGATGAACTGGCAGCGACTTCAGCGCTGCTCGCCGATGCTGATGTTTCCTCTGCTGCGCTCGAGGCAGCAGCGCTGCTTGCAGAAGCGTCCGCGCTCGCGCTCGCGCTCGACGATGCAGCACCTCCCGAAGAGCAGCCCGCCAGGCTGGCTCCCAGGGTTGCGGCACCTACCGCCGCAAGTCCTGCAAAGCGGCGGCGCGTCATTTGCAGATCCGACATGTTTTCTCCTTTCCTGGTGGCATCGCGTTTCCCTCATCCATATTGCGATGCCCGTGTTCAGGCGGCTGGCTAATTACATATACATAACGAAGCGCCCCGCGGGGCGCCCAGAAAAACACGTCAAACGACCTGACGCGCAGCTCCGGGGTTCACAGAGCATCCGTTGCGGCACGTGCAGGCCGAGCATTCTGGCTTAAGGTGGCGAATGTGCCGACCCTCTTACAGCAATGGCCCTTGCCCAGGATTTGCACCTGGTTCCCTCGACACGTCCTGACGAATCAGGTACGCAAACTGCACGCTTATACGATTAGCAAGTTGCCTAACGAGCAGCAATTGTACATCTCCATTGCGAAAACGCAACATGAACATGTGTGATATCTGAAGAAATTAACTTTGCATCCTATGTTGCGCGTTCGCGCAGAGGCCTTCACCGAAAATCGAGCTTCCGCTTCCTTCGGTTTGCAGGCGGCAGACTATAATGCATCTGACGAATCGAACGCGTTTGCGGGGGTGTGCGAAATGCGTTGTGTGATCGGGGCACATGTGCGGACGGCTGCGAAATGGCTGATGCCCATCGTTGCGTTGTGCGTGCTGCTCTTGACGCCGCAGCCCGCGTTCGCGAAAAGCTATCGCATGCCCGAGGTGGACATCCAAGCCACGGTAAAGCCCAATGGTTCCTTGCAGGTGACCGAACATCGCACGTTCGATTTCGACGGAAGCTTCACAGCCGTGTGGTGGGATTTCGACCGGCTGTACGGATCTAAGGTCCTCGTGTCCGAAAGCGTGCACGTGTCTTTTGAAAACGATGAAAGCGCAGCTGCCGTGCGTTTTCCCGAAGTGCCGTTCGAAGAATCGTGGCGCACCGAA
>CAMORQ010000076.1 GCA_946623915.1 uncultured Coriobacteriaceae bacterium
GTCCAAACAGCCGTTGTAAAGGGGGAAGTTCGTTACCTGTTTCATAAAGACCGGCTTCCTTTCAACCACTCGGAAACGCACGTGACGCCTGTCCTAAGAAGCATGCGTGATGATATTATACGGTGAAGTTGCAGGCCGCGAACTTCAAAGCAGGGACAAACTGCGCGAAGGCATCCTGTTTGCGCACCGTTCCCCCTGCCCGCCAAGGCAGGTTCGCGTCCGTGCGTTGCGAAACGCTCTTGCGCGCTGAAGCGCCGCCTTGCAAGAGAGCACCTGGCCATGTTGAAGGATGTCGCCATGATGGGTAAAAGCCACGCTGTGGTGAAACGGACGATTTCGCGCTACTGGGACGTCACGCGTGAAAAGCGCGGCATGTTCTTCGCTGACATATTCGCAAGCATTGCGCTCATCGGGCTGGTTTCGTTCGGCAATCCCTACATCATGGCGCGCATCATCGATCGGATTTCGGCAGGTCCCGTTGCGCGAGAGGACGTGCTGGCAACGTTCGGCGCATCCATCGTGGCGCTCGTCGTCATCAACGTGCTTGGGCAGTTCGCCAGCAAGTTCGTCGACTACGCCACGTGGAAACTGCAGATACACGCCAACTACCGCTTGGCCACGCTGTGCTTTGACACGTTGTCGAATCAGTCGATGACGTTCCATTCGAATCGCTTCGGGGGATCGCTCGTCAGTCAAACGACCCGGTTCATGAATGCCTACTCCATGCTGCTGGAAGCTGTCGTGTATTCGTTTGTTCCCATTGCGTGTTCCGCCGTGTTTACGCTGGTCATTCTTGCGCCGCTTGTGCCCACCTATGTGGCCGTGCTGTTCGTGCTGCTTGTCGCCTACGCGTTTTTCGCTTGGCGCATATACAACACGCTGCTTCCCTTGAACCGCAAAGCCGCCGGCGCCTACAGCACGCTGTTCGGGTCCCTATCCGACAGCATGACCAACATCCTTACCGTGAAAACCTACGGACGCGAAGACTACGAGCGAACCTTGTTCGACGCCGCCAACGAGTCGGTGCTCGAGCAGGATTCGAAGCGCATGTGGGCTTCCACCTTGCGCGGCATCACCGTCGCATCGATCATCGTGGCGATGACGACGCTGCTGGCGTTCTTCGTTGCGGGGGGCAACGCATGGCTGGGAATCGCACCGGGCACGCTCGTGATGATGTTCACCTACACCTACACGCTGACCACGCAGTTCGACCGCATCGGGATGATGCTCCAGCAAACCAACCGCGCGCTAGGCGATGCCCACGAAATGACCGTCACGCTCGACGAGCCGCTTCTGGTGGCTGACGCTCCCGACGCCCGCGATTTAGTGGTGAAGCAAGGCGCCATCGACTTCTCCCACATCGTGTTCGACTACGAGACCAGCGAAGGCGCCACCCGTGTCTTCGACGACTTCAGCCTGTCCATCCCGGCAGGACAGCGCTTAGGCCTCGTAGGGAAATCCGGCTCGGGCAAAACGTCGCTGACCAAGCTGCTGCTGCGCCTGTCCGACCTGCAAGGAGGGTCGATTCGCATAGACGGGCAGGACATTGCCACCATCACGCAGCAAAGCCTCCGACGTCAGGTTGCCTACGTTCCCCAGGAAGCGCTGCTGTTCCATCGCAGCATTCGCGAAAACATCGCCTACGGACGCCCCGACGCCACCGACGAGCAGATCGAAGCGGCGGCACGGTTGGCAAACGCCTGGGAATTCATCGAACGGTTGCCGGGCGGCATGGACACCGAAGTGGGAGAAATGGGCGCGAAGCTTTCCGGCGGGCAACGCCAGCGCATCGCCATTGCGCGCGCCATCCTAGCCGATGCGCCCATCCTCGTGCTCGACGAGGCGACGAGCGCACTCGATTCGGAAAGCGAGCAGTTGGTGCAGGAGGCGCTGGAAAACCTGATGCGCGGACGCACGTCCATCGTCGTGGCGCACCGTCTTTCGACGGTTGCCATGCTCGACCGCATCATCGTCCTCGAAGACGGCGCGATTGCCGAAGACGGCACTCATGCGCAACTCGTCGAGGCGGCGGGAACGTACGCAAGATTGTGGAACCGGCAGACAGGAGCGTTCTTCGACGCCGACGCGGTAGACGACGAAACGTAAGCGATTCAAGGAGCAGCCATGAACCGTTTGGCAGTGTACGGAAAAGGCGGAATCGGTAAGTCAACCATCAGCGCAAACCTGTCGGCCGCGTTGTCGGAGGCGGGACGGCACGTGCTGCAGGTAGGCTGCGACCCGAAACACGACTCGACCAAGCTTCTGCTGAAGGGCAAACGACTGACCTGCGTCCTCGACTACCTGCGCGACACGCTTCCCGGCGACTACCGGCTTGGCGACGTTCTGGAAGAAGGTTTCGCGGGCGTCGGATGCGTCGAGGCCGGCGGCCCCAAACCCGGTGTGGGCTGTGCGGGACGCGGCATCATTTCGACCTTCGAAATGCTCGAGCAGTTCCGTCTCTCAGACGCCTACGACACCATTCTCTACGATGTGCTCGGCGACGTGGTCTGCGGCGGTTTCGCCGTCCCCATCCGCCGCGAATACGCCGACACCATCCTGATCGTCACATCGGGCGAGTTCATGGCCCTCTACGCTGCCAACAACATTCTGCGTGGCGTGCGCACCTACGACGGCGCGGAAGGCAAGCGCATTGCGGGCCTCGTGTGCAACTGCCGCAACGTGACCGACGAAATCGAGCGTGTGGAGCGCTTCGCCGCTGCGGTCGGCCTTCCCATCTTCGCAACGGTGCCAAGGTCGAATTCGTTCGCTGAAGCCGAAGGCGCGAACATGACCGTTATGGAGCACGGGCAGGACGGAGAACTGATCGAACTGTTTCGCGACATGGCCAAGCGGCTCGCGGAAGGTGCGCCCCTCCACCCTGCCAACCCCTTGAGCGACGAAGAGCTCGAATCCGTCGTGCTCGATTCCGCAGCGCCCCATGCCGGCACGGACGGCGCATCGTGCGGTTCTGTCGAACTCCAAAGCGAGGGCACCTGCGACCCCGATCCCACGTCGCAGGAAACAACCGCTGAAGCGGAGTTCGGGGACAGCATCGACCTGACCGACCCTAACCGTTACCTATCCAAAACCGTCGCACGTGGGGACCCGCTGCACGGGTGCGCGTTCAACGGGGCCATCGCCACAGCATTGCATCTCACAGACGCTGTTGTGCTCGCGCACGCGCCCACAAGCTGTGCCAACCTGTCGCTGCAAGCGTTCACCTCCAGTGGACGGCGGCGCCTCTTCGAACGCGGCGCCCTGCTGCCGGCATCGCTTGCCCCCAACTTCGCCTGCACGCACATGGACGAGCACGACATGGTCTTCGGCGGAACGGGCACGCTGATCGACGCCGTGCGCGCCCAACAGCAGAAAGGCCCGCGCGCCATCATCGTAGTCAGTTCGTGTCCCGCCGGCATCATCGGCGACGATGTCGACCGCGTCTTGGACCTGTCCACGCCGGAATGCCCTGTGCTCGCACTGAAGACCGACGGCAACATGACCGGCGACTATCTGCAGGGCCAACTGAGCGCGTCGCTGGCCATCGCGCGCGCGTTTATCAAGCACGACCTTCCCAAGCAGGAGAAGACCGTCAACATCTTCGCGGAGAAGATGGTGGTAACCAACACGCAGGCGAACTTCGACACCGTGGCGGGCTTCCTCGAACGCATGGGGGTGCGCGTAGTTAGCCGGTTCCTCTATCAGGCCACCACCGAGCAGCTTGCCAACTTCACGAGCGCGCAGCTATGCCTTCCTGCCTACACCGACTACACAGCCAGTCTTTTGGGACAGCTATTCTCCGAAGAGTTCGGCATGGAACTGTTCGACCGCGGTTTTCCCATCGGCTACGACGAAACGGTCGAGTGGTTGCGTGCCGTGGGAGCGGCATTCGGCGAAAGCGAAACGGCCGAGCGCATCATTTCCGAGCAGGAACAGACGTATCGCGCGCAAATCGACGCGCTGCGCCCATCCCTGGCCGGCAAGAAGCTGATGGTGGTTTCCTATAACTGCGAGCTGGACTGGATTCTGCGCACCGCGCTCGATCTTGATATGGAAATCGTGCGCGTCGGACTGCTGGACTATTCCCAAGACGTAGGGTTCCGCACCCGCATCGAAGCCGACTTGCCCGTTGTAGAAAACTACGCCCGCGAAGCCCGCGGCGACGAAATCGCCGCCTTGGCACCCGACGTGCTGCTGACCAACTACGCATCTCCCCTTGGCGACAGCGTGCCCGTCGCCGACACCATTCCCATGTGCCCCGATGTGGGGTTCGGATCGGCCATCACGCTGGCTCGCCGTTGGGCGCAGCTGCTTAAAACCAACGCGAAAGGAAGCTGGAAAGATGACGGAATCCTTTTCGAGCAATCGTTCCTATAAATCGCAGGACGGCAACGGGACAGGAAGCATGCCGCATCCCTGGGGAGAAATGGACGGCATCTACCCGGACAGCTTTTCTGGCATCGTGTTCGCGCTCGAAGGAACGGAAGGCGCCACCGTGCTGCTGAACGGCCCGACGGGTTGCAAGTACTACCACAGCTCGCTTTCCGACAGCCAGACGTTTCGCATGTTCGACTTCGACCCCCTAAGCTTTCCCATGAAGTGGTACTTCGGGCAACCGCGTGTGCCATCGACCTACCTGGACAACGCCGACTACGTCTATGGCGGCGAAGCGAAGCTGGCCGAAGCGCTCGACTTTTTCAAAGCCCAAGACAGCATCGGGCTCATTTGCATCGTGAACACCCCGGGGGCCGCACTGATCGGCGACGACCTGGATCGCATCGCATCCGCGCATCTGGGCGACAAGCCGTTCCTGACGGTGGAGACACCTGGGTATTCGACCGACATCTGCCATGGGTTCGAAATCGGCGCCCGCGCGTTGGTTGACGCACTTGGGGCAGATGCCCCTCTGCAACCCGAGAAGGCTGGCGACCGCCCTCGGGTGAACCTGCTGGGGTTGCCGCTGTACTCGCGCAACTACACAGGCGATGTGGCCGAAATGCGCAGGCTATGCGAACTGTGCGGCCTTGAGGTCGGATGCGTGCTTGGCGGAGGCAGCGGCCTCGACGATGTCGCACACATAGGCGACGCCTGCCTGAACATCGTCGTGCATCCCGAATACGGCATGGAATCCGCCGCATACCTGCACGAAAGATACGGCACCGCCTACTACGTATGCGACGGAGCCCCCGTAGGGTTTGCCGCCACCGAACGCGCTTTCACCGACATCGCGCGGCATGCAGGCGGCGACGCAGCTCCCCTCCTCGACCAGAGCAAGAAGGCACGCATGCGGTCGTTCTCCTACATTTCGCGGTTGAACAGCCTGACGGGGCTTCCCAAGGGTGTGCCGTTCGCGGCAGAGGGCAGCTTTTCGGAGCTCTATGCGATCACGAGCTTCCTGACCGACTACCTGGCGCTTGTGCCTGTCGCGCTTTGGCCCGTCTACGAGCAGAGCGATTGCTGCGCGGCCAAGTTGAACGAACTTCTCGAGCAGCTAGGCGCACGCGAAGCTCTGGGTCGCGACCCCCTTTCCTGCGAACCCGAGCTCGTGTTCGCGAGCGGTTCGACCATCGCCCGCCTGCAGCTGGAAGGCCGCGAGTTCGCCGGCATCGAAACCATGCTGCCGACGCTGGGCTATCTGGACGTGGTTCCCAAAACCTTCCTGGGAATCAACGGCACCCTGCAATTGGTCGAAATGGTCTTGAACGGCCTGAAGTTCTAAAGGGGCGATTAACCCTTAGGGTTCGTGCGCCACCCCCGGTGCATGTCAAACAAGTTCATTTCTAACGGGCGCTGGCGCCTGCCCCGCGTTTGTGCCAGACATACGCTCCGCTCCATTGACAAATAGGAAAAAAAGGAAAGAATAGGAAAAAAAGGAAAAGATAGGAAAAGAGGCTGCTGTGAACGATGCATTCTTCTCCCCCTCGTTCGGCAATAGGCCCAGCAAACTCGTTGGCAGGGACGCAATCCTCGAGACCATGATTCAAGGCCTTGAAAGCAGGCCTGGCAGTCGAGAGCGCGCAACCATCGTTTTGGGACAGCGCGGATCGGGGAAAACAGTGCTGCTATGGGAACTTGCGGACCGTGCACGCGACAAAGGCTTTGTCGTAGCATCCCCGACCGTTGTCTCCGAAGACATGCCCGATCGCATCATCGAAAAAATCCAGGATGACGGCGAACGCTACATGAAAGGGAAACGTGGACAGCTCGTAGGCGGAACCGTTGGCGCACTTGGTTTTTCGGTAGGATTGCAGTTCAGCAGCGAAATCCAAGAAACGAAAAGTTTTGGTTACAAGCTGCTTAAACTAAGCGAACGGCTCGAAGAGCAGAATCGCGGCATACTGATTCTCGTAGACGAAGTCCAGGCAAACTCTCCAGAATTGAAGCAGGTGATATCCGCCTACCTCGAACTGGTTGGCGAGCAGCGCAACGCCGCTCTTGTGTTTGCCGGCCTGCCCGCTGCAGTTTCGCACATTCTGAATGACCGGGTTCTCACGTTCCTCAACCGCGCGCACAAGGTGACTCTCGAACCGCTGGCTATCGGCGATGTCGACGCGTTCTTCTCTCATGCGTTCAAGCAATCGGGAGTGAACATCGACGCCGCCCTCCGCAAAACCGCTGCAGAATCAACTGGTGGATCACCGTACCTGCTGCAACTCGTAGGTCACTATATCGTCGAATACGCCGATGCTTCTGGGAGGGTCGACGAAGGGGTTCTTCAAGAAGCACTTGCCTCCGCGCGCGAGCAGTTCGAACAAGATATTTGCGAAACGACGCTCGCAGCCCTTTCCGACAAAGACGTTGCCTTTTTGCAAGCGATGTCCTATGACGATGAAAGCAACATTGGCGATATCGCGCAAAGGATGGGCGTTGGGCAGGACTACGCCCAGAAATACCGCAAGCGGCTGATTGACGGCGGGATCATCACGGCACCCCGGCGCGGATACGTTGCGTTCGCCGTGCCATATCTGGCAGGCTACCTAAGGAAGCGTTAAAGGGCTTTTGGCCATGCTGGCTTAGCTGGAGCTAGCGGGCGCCGCCGCCTCCGCCGCCGAAGCCGCCTCCCGAGAAGCTTCCTCCGCCGAATCCTCCGATGGACGAAAAGCCGCCGCTTCCTCCGCTTGCAGCCGCCACCGCCGCCGCGGCAGTCGATGCGGTATTCGACCACATGGTGTCGAACGACGAAGCAAACGAAGCACCGCTTGCGCGCGTCACGCCGCTGTCGTACCACACGTACCACGGTAGTGTGCTGCCTGCGGAAACGTTGGCCTCCGCAAACATTTCAGGTACCGCGCCGCGCAGCTGCTTGGCCACTTGTTCGGCTATTCCGAACAAGTGCGCATACACCATGAATTCGCCCCACACCTTCACGTCGGTCGGCGGACGCTCGTCGAGCAGCGTGAAATCCTCCAGCCAATGCTGCAGGGCCTTCGCCCGCGCATGGTCTTCGGCGCCTTTGTGCGTACGGCGCGGCATGAAGAACGAAAACACCAGGACAATCGCCGCTGCAATTCCAAAGAAGAGAAGCGGCCAGTAGTTGTCCGTCTCGACCCAGATATACCCTCCCGCGATTACCAGTATGATGGCCAAAAGCTGCGTGCTCTCCTGCTTGGCCATGCCCATGCCCTCGAAATAATCGGCAGCCTTCACCTGTCTGGACACGGCCTTCTGCCATTTGCTGAGCTTGCTGTTGAACTGCTTCTTATGCCTGTCGCCCCATGCGGCTATATCGTCGAGCCAAAGGAAACCCGTATCCTGGGCAATCGTATGGAACAGGAAATCGACCAGCTGGCGATCTATTTCGTTGTCCAACTGCTGTGCCGCTTTGGCATTGAGCGCGATGTAGTAGCCTTCTTCCCCCGAGGCATCGGCAGATGCGGCATGCGCATCGTTTCCCTGCGCACGGTCTT
>CAMORQ010000077.1 GCA_946623915.1 uncultured Coriobacteriaceae bacterium
CATCGAGTCGATCGGCGCGCTCGAGGACAAGCAGCATGCCGTGTCGTCGCGCGACCTCAACGCCGACGTCATAGGCATCCACCGCGAGGAGACGATCGCCGGCGTGCACGTGTTCATCATCCGCGAGGGCCGCATCATGAACTCGAACGAGTTCGTGCTGAACAGGGGAGCGGACATCCCCGACGACGACTTGCTGCACGCGTTTCTGCTGCGCTACTACGACACGACGACGTCGATACCGCGCGAGGTGGTCTGCTCGCTCATGCCCGAAGACGCCGACGCCATGTCGGAATGGCTGACCGAGCGCCTGGACAGCGCGCATGGCGCTAAAGTGCGATTCGTCGTCCCGGAGCGCGGAGAGCGCCATGCCCTGCTCGAGATGGCGGACATCAACGCACGGCATACGCTGATGCGGTACAAAATGCGCACCAATTACGACGATTCGCGCATCAACGACGCCCTTGCTCAGCTCGAAAGCGCCCTTGCGCTCGACGGACCACCGATGCGCATCGAATGCTTCGACATATCCACCATACATGGTTCCTACACGGTTGCTTCCATGGTCGTGTTCACCGGAGGCAAGCCGGACAAAAACCAATACAGGCGCTTCAAGATTAAGACTCCGCTCGAAGAAGCGAACGATTTCGTTTCAATGCAGGAGGTGCTCGGAAGGCGCTACGCCCCCGAACGCATGGCCGACGAACGCTTCGGCTCCAAGCCGGACCTGCTTATACTCGACGGCGGCAAGCCCCAACTGAGTGCCGCTATCGAGCAGCTTGGCGCCTTGGGCGTCGACATCCCCATGGCCGGCCTCGCAAAACGAGACGAGGAACTCTTCGTGCCGTGGCAAGAAAGCGGACCGGTCGTGCTTCCATCGGGTTCTAGCTCGTTGTACCTCGTCAAGCAAGTACGCGACGAGGCCCATCGTTTCGCCATCACGTTCCATCGGGAACTGCGAGGCAAAGGCATGAACGCGAGCATACTCGACGATGTGGCGGGCATAGGTCCGGTCCGTAAAAAGGCGCTCTTGAAACATTTCAAAAGCTTCAAAGGTTTGCGGGAAGCGACACTCGAAGACATCCGCCTAGCACATGTGGTGCCAGACGAAACCGCAGAGGAACTCTACGCCGTTTTGCAGCAGTATAATGAGGCGAGAAACCATTCTGTCCGGGAGCAGGAGAAAGATGCCTGACAATTCTGAAAACACATCGGTCGAAACTGGGAACCGGGTGGACCTTGTCATCATCACGGGCATGAGCGGGGCAGGGCGCACGGAAGCCATGCACACCTTTGAAGATCTTGGCTACTACTGCATAGATAACTTGCCACCCTCGCTTTTGCTTTCGCTGGTGGGGTCGCGCGACATACCCGGCCAAGGCGAAGGCAAACCGCATCTTGCGGTCGTGTGCGATGCGCGCAACCGCGACTATTTCACGCAGCTGCGTTCCGTGCTGGCATCCCTTCGCGAGCAGGGAATCGAGTACCGCATCATGTTCCTCGACTCTTCGGATGAGGTTCTGCTGGCTAGGTACAAGGCGTCAAGACGGCGCCACCCCTTGTGCACTGACAACAAAATGACCATCGCGCAGGGAATCGACAAGGAGCGAACCCTGCTCAACGAGCTCAAGGAAATGGCGAACCTCACCATCGATACGACCGGCCTTAAGCCTATCGAATTGCGCGAAAAGATCTACGCTTTGTTCAGCGAAAAACCACCGCAGGACGGGTTAGGCGTCGTTGTGTATTCGTTTGGGTTCAAACACGGCATGGCCGAAGACGCAGACATAGTCATCGACGTGCGGTTTCTGCCCAATCCATACTACGACCCCGAGATGCGCTACCAAACGGGACTCGACGAAATGGTCAGCGACTTCGTCATGGGCAGGCCCGAAACCAAATCTTTCATGGAGCATTGGGAGGCGTTACTTTCCTGCATCATGCCCGGTTACGTTGCTGAAGGAAAACAGCAGCTCGCCATTGGCGTAGGATGCACGGGTGGCCAACACCGAAGCGTCGCTTTGGCCGAAGCCACAGGCGCCTTCCTCAAATCGCAAGGATACCGCGTGCACGTAAGCCACCGCGACCTTTCCCTGGCCGACACCAAGCGAAAGGAGGACAGCCATGTCGCAAGCGTTTAAGACCGACCCCTCATCGACCGAGGCTTTTCAGCATATCCGCGAAGCGGACCCCGTGCTTGGAAGCGTCAATCCGACGCGCGCAGTCGTTATCGGAGGCGGAACAGGCGCCCCGTCCTCCATTCACACCTTGCTCTCGATGGGGGCCGAAACGTCGGCGGTTGTCGCCATGGCAGATGACGGCGGATCGACCGGTGTCTTGCGCGAACGCGCCCATGTATCGCCTCCGGGCGACATTCGAAAATGCCTCGTCGCCTTTGCCGAAGACCCGCAGGATCCTTACGTTCGTGCGTTCAAGTATCGTTTCGATTTCGCCAATAACCATACCTTGGGAAACCTTACGCTGTCGGCTCTCGAAGATGCTGCAGGATCATTTCCCGAGGCTATCCGCATTTGCGAGCGGATGCTTGGCGCGCGGGGCCACGTCTACCCATCGACCCTCGACAACATCGTTTTGTGCGGCAAAACGTGCGACGGAAAGACCATCGAAGGGCAAGCCGACCTTTCGCATTCCGCAACTGCGTTGGAAAGCGTGTGGCTCAAAGACGAAAACGCAACGCCCTATCCAGAGGCCATCAAGGCGATATGCGAAGCCGACCTTATCGTGCTTGGGCCGGGCTCACTGTTCACTTCAATCATACCCAATCTGCTCGTTCCGGGAGTGTGCGACGCCATCCGGTCATCGAAGGGCAAGACTCTGTTCGTCTGCAGCCTCGCTGACATGCAGGGAGAAACATGGGGGTTGTCGGCCGAAGAGCATGTGGATGCTCTTCTCTCGCACGGCCTCGATGGGCTGCTCGACTACGTTCTTATCCATGCGCCGAAGCCGTTGCGCCCCGGCGGCAGCGAACCCGGGAGCTTCGAAGCGGTCACTGCAGGACCTTCGAGCGCAACCGAAACGACCGAAGGGCCAGACGCCGTATCGGGAATACGGCCTGTTGCCATCAGCTACGATTCGGCTCACCGTATCCAGAATCGCGGTCCCATGGTCATAGCGCGCAACCTTGTCGACCCCCTGCGTCCTACCTGGCATGACCCCCAGGCGTTGCGGGACGCGTTCACGGGAGTGCTGAAAGCATGTCGTTCACCACAGATGTAAAGGAAGAGCTTACGCGCGTAGCGCCAACCTGCTCGCACTGCGACAAGGCGCTGCTATCTGCGCTCATCCGCATCGAAGGCACGCTGTTCCTTCTGGGGGGAGGGTCGCTGCGCCTCGAGATTTCGACAGACCTGCCCAACGTCGCGCGCCTCGTGGTCAAGCTGCTGCACGGTGTCTACGACTTGCAGACGGATTTGGTGATGCGTCGCAGCGTACTGCACAAGACACCCAACTACCTGATCGATTTGCCCGATCAGGCGGGGCTTTCAGATGCGTTGCGTGACCTAGGCGTGCTCGGCGGTACCGGGTTCACGCCGGGGATAGCGGAATACCTCGTGCAGAAACGCTGCTGCTCGGCCGCGTACCTGCGTGGAGCGTTTCTCGGCAGCGGTTTCGTGGCCAGCCCCCGTGGCGATTTCCATTTCGAAATGACCATGGAATCCAGCGATATGGCAGAAGGCGTGGCGAACCTCATGCGCGAGCGCGGGATAGCCGCCAAAGTCATGAAGCGGCGCAACAGTCATATCGTCTACTTGAAAAGCGGCACGGCGATTTCGGAGTTCATGGCTCTTGTCGGCGCACATCAAAGTGCACTTGTCATGGAAAACGAACGCGTTATCAAAAGCGTACGCAACGATGTGAACAGACGCGTGAACGCCGAACTTGCCAATCAGCAGAAGTCGACCAACGCGAGCGTGGGTCAGATCATGGCGATTCACGATGTCGTGGACCGTTACGGCATCGATTCGCTGCCAGCAGCGTTGCAGGAAGTTATCAGGCTGCGCGTGGCGTATCCCGACGCGTCCATGAAAGAGCTCGGCGAGTATGCCGACCCGCCGCTCTCCAAATCCGCCGTTGCGCATCGTATGCGTCGCATCGAGCAGCTTGCCGCTGAAAAGTGATTCTTTCTCAATTACCCTCAAGACGTCCCGCGCAAGCCCGCGTTTCGCTATACTTTCGGTAAATGTAGTTCCCGAGAGCAAAGGGGAGTATTTATGGCAACAAAGGTTGGCATTACCGGTTTTGGCCGAATCGGAAGGCTCGTGTTCAGGGCCATGGTCCAGGACCCCGATTTCGAAATCGTGGCTTGCAACATCACTGGTGACATCGGAATGGCAGCCCACCTTCTGAAGTACGACTCCATCCATGGGCGCGCATTTGACGAAGTGAAGGCGGAAGGTGACAGCCTGTTCGTCGACGGCAAGCAGATCAAAGTGCTCTCCGACCGCGATCCGGCAAATCTGGGATGGGGTGACTTGGGCGTCGACTTGGTCATCGAGTCCACCGGCCACTTCAACGACGCCACCAAAGCCAAGGCGCATATAGAACAAGCCGGGGCTAAGAAGGTCCTGCTCACCGCGCCGGGCAAGAACGAGGACATCACCATCGTCATGGGCGTCAACGACGATCTCTACAATCCCGCCGAGCACAACATCGTGTCCAACGCATCGTGCACGACCAACTGCCTCGCTCCTTTCGCAAAGGTGCTCCTCGACAACTTCGGCATCAAGCGCGGCTACATGAACACCATCCATGCTTACACGAACGACCAGCAGATACTCGACCATCATCACAAGGACTACCGTCGTGCGCGCGCGGCGGCGATGTCGATGATTCCCACCACGACAGGCGCCGCCCGCGCGGTGTCGCTCGTGCTTCCCGAACTTGCCGGCAAACTCGACGGATTCGCGACGCGCGTGCCAACTCCCGACGGATCCATGGTCGATCTTACGGTCGAGCTCGAGCAGGACGTCACCGTCGAAAAGGTGAACGCTGCCATGAAGGCTGCTGCAGACGGTCCGATGCGCGGAATCCTCGAGTACTGCGAAGACCCCATTGTCTCGATCGACATCGTTGGGAACAGCCATTCCTCGATTTTCGACAGCAAGCTGACCATGGTGTTGGGCGGCGAAGGCAACTTTGTCAAGTGCGTCTCCTGGTACGACAACGAATGGGGCTACAGCAACCGCGTTGTTGATCTAGCCCGCAAGATGATGGGGTAGGGAAGAGTCCATGGGAAACATCAGAACGCTCGATCAGGCCGACGTTGCAGGCAAGCGTGTCCTTCTGCGCGTGGATTTTAACGTTCCGCTGCGCGGCAAGACCGTTTTGGACGACACGCGCATTCGCGCATGCATACCCACCATCCAATATCTGCTTGACCACAACGCGCGGTTGATAATACTGAGCCACCTCGGACGTCCTTCAGGCGAAGGGTACCAGAAAGAATTCTCGCTCGGTCCCGCTGCAAAACGCCTCGAGGAAATTATCGGCGTGCCCGTCCAAATGGCCCAAGACGTCACGGGTCCCGATGCGCAAGCCAAATCCGCATCGCTTAAAGACGGCGAGGTCCTCCTGCTGGAGAACCTGCGTTTCGATGCGCGCGAAAAAATCAAGGATCGCGACTTCGTGGCGGAGCTCGCATCGCTCGGGGACATCTTCGTCAACGACGCGTTCGGCGCCGCGCACCGCGACCATGCGTCCATATCCGGCATTCCGGAGCTGCTTCCCTCGTATGCGGGGCTTTTGCTCCAAAAAGAGGTCGGCACGCTCTCCGGCATGCTCGACAACCCTCGTCGGCCTTTCGTCGCAATCCTCGGCGGTTCGAAGGTTTCCGACAAGGTGGCCATCATCAACTCCCTCATCGATCGCTGCGACACCCTTATCATCGGCGGCGGGATGTGCTTCACGTTTTTGCTGGCACAGGGCAAACCCGTGGGCAACAGCCTCAAGGAGCTTGAATGGATCGGTCGGGCCGCGTTGATGCTCGAGCGGGCCGAAAACGTAGGGACGAAAGTCCTGCTGCCGCTCGACATTGTCGCTGCCGACAGGTTCTCGCCCGATGCTGCCACCGTAACCGTCGATGTCGACAGCATTCCCGAAGACATGATGGGCATGGATATAGGCCCCGAAACGTCGGAAGCGTTTGCACGCGTCATATCGGAGGCCGGAACCGTTTTTTGGAACGGCCCCATGGGGGTGTTCGAAATGGATGCGTTTGCGGCCGGCACCCGCGAAGTTGCGGAAGCCGTCGCAGCCAACGCCGAAGCGGACACCATCATCGGCGGCGGCGATAGCGTCTCAGCCGTAAACCGCTACGGCCTCGCTGACAAAATGAGCTTCATCTCCACTGGCGGCGGAGCCTCGATGAAGCTTGTCGAAGGGTCTCCCATGCCGGGTGTTGAAGCCCTTAAGGAAGGTGATTAGCCATGAGGAAGCCCATGATGGCGGGCAATTGGAAGATGAACAACACGTGGGCCGAGACGGTCGTCCTAACCCAGTCCATCATCAACAACGCCCCCGACGACTGGGATGAGGTTGACATGGTCGTGTGCCCGCCCCTCGTCAACCTGAAGGCCGCCTTTTCGGTTATCGAATTCGACAAAGCCCCCATCGCTGTCGGGGCCCAGAACGTTTACTGGGAGGACTCAGGCGCGTTTACGGGCGAGGTCAGCGCCCCGATGCTTGCAGAAATCGGCGTCAGCTACTGCATTATTGGCCATTCGGAGAGGCGCGAGTATTTCGGCGAAACCGATGAAATGGTCAACCGCAAGCTGAAGGCGCTCCTCGCGAGCAATATCGCTCCTATCGTATGCGTTGGCGAGTCGCTTGCCGTTCGGGATTCCCAAACCCACATAGACTTCGTTCGCAACCAGGTACGCGCGGCCTTCGCCGGACTCGACGCGTCCGAAGCGGCCAAGTGCGTAATTTCCTACGAACCCGTTTGGGCAATCGGAACGGGAAGAACGGCGACGCCCGAGCAAGCGCAAGAAGTCTGCTTTGCCATCCGTTCGCTTCTCGCAGACGAATGGGGAAGCGATACGGCCGAGCAGGTCCGCATACTCTACGGCGGGTCCGTCAACGTCGGCAACGTCGACGGCCTCCTTGCCCAACAGGATATCGACGGGGGTCTTATCGGTGGCGCCTCGCTTGACGCCACGAGCTTCTGCGCCCTGGCTCAGGCATGCTTGAAATAGCCTTTGGTTTTTTCGGCATCACCATCAACCAAGGCGGTTCGCATGAGCCGCCTTGGTCGGTTGTTTGTACGTTTTAGAAAGGTCCGCATATGCCCGAATACAGATTGCCGGCAGCTTTGATAATCATGGATGGCTACGGAATCGCAGCGCCAGGCCCATACAACGCTATCGACCAGGCCAGCACGCCCTTCATCGACAGTCTCTACGAAACCTGTTCTCATACGACTATTCAGGCATCCGGGGAATCCGTCGGTCTGCCCGAAGGCCAGATGGGCAACTCTGAAGTCGGCCATCTCAACATCGGCGCAGGCCGCATCGTCCGGCAGGAGCTGACGCGCATCAACCTTGCGTGCCGTGACGGCTCCATAGCCGATAATGAGGTGCTGAATGAGGCCATCGATGTCGTCAAAGCCAACGGCTCGGTGTTGCACTTCATGGGGTTGCTCTCCGACGGCGGTGTCCATTCATCCAACGAGCACCTCTACGCGCTCCTTCGCATGGCGTCCGAATCGGGAGTTCCCCATGTGCACATACATTGCTTCCTCGACGGTCGGGACGTTCCCCCGAAGAGCGGCTTGGGTTACGTCGAAGAGCTTCTGCGCGTCGTTGACGACTGCAGGGGCTCGGGCTGCGACATGCACATAGCCTCTATCGAAGGCCGCTATTACGCGATGGACCGAG
>CAMORQ010000078.1 GCA_946623915.1 uncultured Coriobacteriaceae bacterium
GTGGAAGCGACATCGGCTTCGATGGCGACCTTCTTACGGTGGAGTCTAAAATCGAAGCCAAGACGGACGGGCGCACCGATAACGGCGTCAGTTCTTCCTACAAGTCATTTACGCTCGAATACGAGCGCGTTGCCGAAGATGACATCAGAGGCTACTGCACAGTCATAATCGATTTGACGGCCGTGGGCGCCGACGCGGTGGGGTATCCGCACTACATCGCGGAAAACATCCCCATTCGCCAAGGCGAGCATGCTTCCGACGCTGTCAGGAAGGCTTTCACCGGCGACGATCTTCCCGCCGGTCAGGACTACATGAACTTGACGCCCGACGCACGCTTCGCATCTACGGGATACCTCGCGCGCGTGTACGGCATCAACTTGCGCGGTTTGTCCATCCCGCCGACGCTGCGCGACATGCTCGAGAGAAGTGGGGAATACCTTCAAAGCGCGGTCAACGACAAACAGAACTATCTCGACGACTTGGGCGAGAAGGATTACGCAGCGGGAAGCGGTTGGTGCTACTTCCTCCACCAGGGCGGCGGTACGGAAATCCTGCCGCAGGGAACTTCCTTGGGTGATAAAGAGCTGCGCAACGGCAGCACGCTCGTGCTCTATTTCACGCTTGCGGACGGCAAGGACTACGGATCGGCAAGCAGCTACCGCGGCAGCCTCCACTCGTTCTGCGGCAGTTGGCTGCAGGGATTGTATTGGCCTGCGCACGATTTGGTGGAGGTGTCGCAAGTCGACCCGACATGCCAAGCCGACGGTGTGGCCGCGCATCTCGAATGCGCGAACTGCGGAAAGAAATTCGGGCTCGATTGGGATCCCAACGGCGTCCAATACGAATTCGACCAATCCGAGCCCGTTTTGGCCGACGAAGACCTGATCGTTCCATCTACGGGCGAGCACGACTGGGTTAAATACGAAGATGCCATAGACGACCTGCCCGCAACGAAAATCTGCCGCGAATGCATGACTATCGAAGACATCCTCCCTGGCGACCCGCTCTACGAGGAGCCCGCCGAACCCGGCGACGGAGGCGATTCGTAGCATGGCAGGACGGTTGGACGCCAACTCCATGGGTACGCGAAAGGAGACACGAACCGTGGTCGAAACCGAATCCAGCACCCAGCATCCGCGCGTTTTGCGCGGCGCGCTGCTGCGCAAAACGGCCATGATGCTGATTACCGCCGCGCTCGCCTGCGCGGTGCTTGCAGGTTGCGCGGGTGGCGGACAGGATGCAAGTTCGCAGCAGTCGCAACCAGCAAGCGCCTCGACGTCGCAGGATGCGTCAGGAGCGCAGGCGAGTGCATCGCAGGCGGCCGAAGGCCAGGGTGGCGCAGCGGGGCAGAGCAGTGCGCCTATGGCGGAAGCCGTCGCCTCGCTCGACCAGGCGGCTGCAAGCGCTAACGCTTTCCTTCTGTCGCAGGGCGGCATTGGCGCCGGCGACGCCATCTCCGGCGCATCTTGGTATCTGCCCGGAGAAAGCGAGACCGACTGGTACGTCATCTTTTCCGACCGCGCCGGTTTGGGGCAGCCCGACCCAGCGTATCTGTCCGAACTGCAATCCTACGTCGAGGGCGCCTATCAAACGAGCGATCTGCTTGGGCGCGCCTCCGGCACCGAATGGCATCGCATCGCCATGGCCGTGCGCGCGGCAGGCGGCGACCCCACTTCCTTCGGTGCCGACGCCCAAGGCAATCCCATCAACCTGGTGGCCGACGGCGCTTACAACTACGTGGGCGCTGAGGAGCTTTCCTACCAGGGCAGCAACGCGCTTGTCTACGCCATCCTGTGCGTGAAGGGCGGTGGCTACGATTGGCCGGCCGAGGCGCGCTACTCCGAAGACGCCATTGTCTCCGAACTGCTGTCCTGCCAAAACGAAGCGGGTGCGTTCGGCCTATCGCCAGGCGGCGAAAGCGTCGACGTTACTGCCATGGCGCTGCAGGCGCTCGCGTTCTACTATGGCGAGGCAAACGACGCGAGCCGCGCAGCTCTCTCCGAAGAGACGGTAACCCAAATCGACGGCGCCGTAGAACGCGCGGTGACCTACCTGTCCTCCGCGCAAAACGCTGACGGGTGTTACGACATGGAGGGCGTGTATTCTTCCGATACGTGCTCTCAGGTCGTGCTAGCCCTGTGTGCGCTGGGCATCGACCCGGCAGCCGATGAGCGTTTCGCGAAGGAAGGCGGCAACCTAGCAGACGCCCTGCTTGCCTTCCGCAATGCCGACGGCGGTTTCGCTAGCACCATGCAGACCCCGGGCAGTCCCGATGGGTCCAACATCATGGCCACTCGTCAGGCGGGATGCGCAGCGGTGGCCTTGCAGTTGCTGCAGCAAAACGGCAACGGCAATTTCTTCGATTTCGGCAATGGGCTCAAAGACGGCATGCAAAAAGCCGCGTAAAGAGAACAGGAACAACAGCCAATGAACCAGCAGGTACAAGCAATCAAAGACGAAGTGACGAAGGTCATCAAGGGCAAGGATGCGGTGGTCGAGCACGTGCTCATGGCCATGCTTGCGCGTGGCAATGTGCTGCTTGAAGACGTGCCCGGCGTGGGCAAGACCACCATGGCGCTTGCGTTTGCTAAATCCATGGGACTGGACACGCGACGTATCCAGTTCACGCCCGATACCATGCCGTCAGACATCATCGGTTTTTCGGTCTACGACAAGGACTCCGGTGAATTCTCCTACAAAGAGGGCGCCATCATGACCAACCTGCTGCTGGCGGACGAAATCAACCGCACGTCGTCCAAGACGCAAGCGGCGCTGCTGGAAGCCATGGAAGAAAAACGTGTGACGGTCGACGGCATAACCTATGATCTGCCCGATCCCTTCGTCGTGTTGGCTACCGAAAACCCCGTGGGTTCAGCCGGCACGCAGATGCTGCCGAACTCTCAGCTTGACCGCTTCATGGTCAAGCTTTCTATCGGCTATCCCGACTTGGACGCCCAGGTGGAAATACTATCTGCCCGCCGCGTGTCCGACCCGCTTGATAACGTGGCGAAGGTCCTATCCATCGAAGAGCTGCGTTCGCTGATCGACCAAACGAACAACGTGCAGATTCACGAATCGGTTTACCGCTACGTGGCCGAAATCGTGCAGAAGACGCGCGAGCACCAGATGGTTTCGCTCGGTATCAGCCCCCGTGGTGCGCTGGCTCTCACGCGCATGGCGAAGGCGTACGCGTTTGTGGAAGGGCGCGACTACGTGGTGCCCGACGACATTCGCGCCGTGTGCCCTGACGTGTTCGAGCACCGCTTGATGCTGAATTCGAAGGCCAAGCTGAACGAATACAACGCAGGTGACATTCTGGCAGAGATCGTGGCTGATGTGGCCATGCCTTTGGCAGACGACGTGCGTGATTTGAAATAGACCGATACGCGCAGGTGCCGCAAGGGAAGTGGTTGCCTGCAGCAGACGATAAGGCGCCCGCAAGGGCAGGAAGGCAACGCCGCTCCCATGAGTAGAACCGCATCCATCGTGATCATCGCCGTGCTTATAGCCGGCAACGTGCTCACGGGAAGTGTCGTTTTTCAGATAGCTCTTTTGGCACTTGCGGTCGTGTTGGTGGTGACGTTGGTCATGGCCATTCTTGCACGAAACAAGCTGACTGTCCGCGCCGAAGTGGACCGTAGCGGCCGTGGTCAGGACGCTTTGTGCGTCATGCACCTGCACAACGACAGTGTGCTGCCTATATTGAACATCCAGGGAAAGCTGCGTGTGGAAAACACTTTCACCGGCCTTCAGAAGAGCCGCACGGTGCGCGCATCGCTGCTCCCCAAAGGCAGCACGTCCATCAGCGTCAACGTGAACGACGGGCATCCCGGCAAAATGAAAGTCGGCTTGGACAAAGTGCGCTTGTGCGACGCGTTGGGGCTGGTGTCGATTCCCCTGAAGCAGGAAGGCAGCTGCAATTTCACCATCATGCCCAGCGTCCACGACGTGGACGTCACCTACGACTTGGTCGAAAGCGAGTCGTTCGACAACGACGTGTACTCGCCTTACAAGAAGGGCGCCGACCGCAGCGAGGTCTTCCAGATCCGCGAGTACGAAGAAGGCGACAACATTTCGCAGATTCATTGGAAGCTTTCCAGCAAGACCGACAAGCTGGTGGTGAAAGACCCTTCCATGCCGCTCGACAAGCGTTTGGCGGTCGTGGTGGACAAAAGCAGCGCGAACCCGGTTTCCCTGGATAGCAGTGACGCGCTAGCCGAGCTTGCCGTGTCCATCGGCATGAGCCTGATCGAAGACGAGCTTTCTTTCCGGGTGATTCACAACGACGTGAACACGTCACAGGTGTTCGAGCGGGAAGTGCAGTTCGAAGAAGATCTGGCGGAGACCATTCCGCAATTGCTCACATCGCCGATCACTCCCGGTGAAACCTGCGTTGAACTTTACGAGCGCACGTACGGAGCTCTGGATGCGTCGCATGTGATCTGTGTTTCGTGTCGGGGCGAAGAAGATTACGAGAACAAGCTGGGCGGCAACGTGGTCTACGTGGACGCGCGCCGTCCCGACTACGCCGAGTTCTACCAGAACATAGAGCTATAAGGAGGCAAAGGCAACCCGCGCATGGCAGTGGCGAAGGTACAGAGCATCACGTTGAACGTGGAACGAAGCAGGGCCGCGACGGGCAACCTGCTTGACTATGTCCTGCGCTTCCTTTCGGCGGCTATTCTGGGCGTGGCGTTTATCGTGCTTGCGTATGCAAGCCTGGAGCTTGCCGAAATCGGAGCCGACGTGCGCGTAATGTTGGTCGCGTGCCTGGCCGCCATTGCGGTCGTGCTGCTGCCGGTGGCGGTGGGGCGTCCCATTTCCCAGCGCATCGGCAACCAATTCGTGGTGCCGATCGTGGCGGTGGTTGCCGTGGTGGCTGTGTGCGTGGTGTTCCGCGAGGCGTTCTCGCAAGGATTGAACGCCTACTTGAATCGCATCGCCGACATCCGCACGGGCGTTACGGGACTGATCCAACCCAGGTTTGACGACGGCGGCGCCCCGGTGGCTAGCGTCATGTTCTTCTCGGTGATGTTCTCGGCGGCCATCGGCGCGCTTTCCGTGTTCGCTACCGCAGGCAGGCGCTTCTGGGCGGCCTTCGTCTTGCCTGCCGTCGTGCTTGCCGGCGTCGCTTTCGGTGTGGTGCGCACCGACTGGGTGCTCGGTGCGTTCCTCGCGGCGGTGGCGGTGACGCTTGTGGGCAAATGCGTGCGCGGAGGCGACGATGTGGCCAACATGCGCAAAGCGCCCGTGCTCGGCGTTTTGGGCGTGGCCGGCCTTGCCCTGGTCGTTGCGGCAGTGGCGGTCACCGGCGCGTACCGTGCTGTCGATGCGGGCTCGCTGCCCGAGCAGGTGCGAGGTTGGTACCACCAGGCCGTCTACGAACCCGAACGCAACCCCTTGCCCGAAGGCGACTTGCGCAGCTTAAGCGGCATGCGCGTGACAGGCAGCACCATGCTCTCCGTGTCCATGTCCGAACCGGAAGCCGCGTACCTGCGAGGATTGGTGTGCGAATCCTACCGCGATTCCCAATGGCAGTCCTTGAACGCCGCACAGCGCCAGGAGTACAGCGACACCTTCTACTGGCTGCATCAGGCGGGGTTCTACGGGCAGAGCCAACCGGCGACGGCCTACAAGATGGTCGACCCCGAAACGGAGTCGGCGACGATGGAAATCGAAAACGTGGGCGCGTGCCGCAGCTTCGTGTACACGCCCTACGGCCTCGACCAAAGCGAAACCGTGCTCGCCAACGCGCGCCAGATTGGCGACGAGGGCATCCAGGGCAGCCCGTCTCTTACCAACTGGACGGCATCGTATGTCCCGCATGCGGTCTATAGCAGCTACGTGCTTCAGCAGGAGCTTAACCAGAACCCGCCGACAGGCGATGACGCCGTCGCCTACTATTCCAACGAACAGGCTTACCGGGCGATGGTCTACGCCACGTGCATGGACCTTTCCTCGGAGCATCTTGGCGTCCTCGAGGAATGCCTGGGTCCGCGCACGATGCTTTCGTCTACGCAGGCGAAGATCCGCATCTCCGAGTTCTTCGCGAACAACATCGAGTATCGCAGCGAAATCGGCAGCGTTGCGGGCACGGATCCCATTACCTGGTTCTTGTCCGACCGGCGAGCGGGGCATAGCGTGCATTTCGCCAGCGCTGCAGTGATGATGCTGCGCTACTACGGCATTCCCGCGCGCTATGTTGAAGGCTACGTGGTCACACGCGATATGGCCAAGCAGGCGGCAGAGGCCGGAACCCCCGTCGACGTTACCGACCAGCAGGCGCACGCATGGGCCGAATACTACTTGGACGGCGTGGGCTGGGTTCCCTTCGAGGCCACGCCCAAGTACCGCAGCGACAACCTGTTCGCATTGGCCGGACAGGCGGTCGAAGACCCGAACAGCTCCCAGGCGAACAACGCCTACGGCGACGTGGCGAATGCGGAAGCCGAACAGCAACTGGAGGAATTCGAGGAAGACAACATCCTCAACGATGTCACCGAGCAGGCGCAGGAAAGCATGTCTGGCATGCTCGATTCGCTTGCGGAAAACAGGATGACGTTGCTGCTCGTTCTGCTGGGGCTGCTGTTGTTGTTGCTGCTCGCGCTCGTGGTTGCAACTATTGTCAGGCGTGTGCGCCTGGGCAGGTTCCTGCAATCCTTCGACGGCGACGACCGCAACCACGCGGTGCGCGCGGCGTTCGCCTATGCGATGTCGATCGTGAAGCGCAAAGTGCCCGAAGTGGATGCGACGTTCTTGCGCAGGTACAGCGATCAGGTGGCTGGCGCATTCGCATGCGGATCGGGGCTGGAGGACAGCTTGGCGATCAACGAACGGGCCAAGTACTCCGACCACGAGATAACCGAGGAGCAACGCGGTGCGGTGCGTGCGTTCGCACGCGGCATCGCCGAAGAATACAAGGCAGGTCGCAACCCGTTGCAGCGCCTGTACGACAGGTTGGTTTTGTGCATCTATTAGCGAGGAACGATAGAGGTACTCATACACGAGGCAAGAAAGGCTTAAGCGGTATGGCTACAAAGGCGAAAACAAGGACATTGCAAAGCTTCGCGAGGAAGGTTGTGTCCATCGTGCTGCTTGTGACGCTTGCGACCATGGGCACTCCGGCGTTCGCGCTGGACACGGCGGTGCAGCAGTACACCATCACCGCCAAAAACGCAGGCAGCTTCGCGCTCGTCGCCACGGCGGGCACCAACTACGTCATCGAGCCGGAAATGGTGTCCTACACCAGCGGCCAGACCATCCGCCAGGCTTTGAACGCCACCGGGCATGTGTTCTCAACGAATTCTACGGGCTGGATCTACGCCATCGATGGGCAGGATTACGGCATCTCCATCTTCTACGATGGTGGCGACTGGGACCTAGACGTTCCGGCCTCCACCGTGCAGACGGCTATCGTGTTCACATCGAACGACTACGAGGAAACATACAGCGAAGACGCGCTGCTGCTGGCAAGGAAGCTGGCCGAGCAGGGGAACATGGACGCCGAAAAGGCGGCGTTCCCTGCCATCATAGCGGCCTACGACAACGCCCGCACGTCCTTCCCGGTGGCCGACGCTGCGTTTGCCTCCGAGCTTTTGCAGGGCATCCTGGATGCCGAGGCGGCCTACAACGCCTGGTACGCCAAGACACCCAGTCCCATCCGGTTCAACATCACGCAGGGTTCTGCGAGCGTGACTGGCTGCACCGTGACGGTCACCAGCGAGGGCGGCTATGTCTACACTGGTTCCAACACCAGCCTTTCGCTGCGCGCGGGCGCCTACACATACGTGGTCCGCAAGGGCAACTACGAGGTGTCGGGTTCGCTTACCGTGCCAGCCAACGCCAACGGGAGCACCGTCACCGTAACCGCCGAGCTGCCCGCGCAGTC
>CAMORQ010000079.1 GCA_946623915.1 uncultured Coriobacteriaceae bacterium
CTGCGAGATGGGCAACTGGACCTGCGGCCGCGGCGGCTTCGCTCGGCCTTTGGCCTCGCTGGCCGCCTGTTGGGGGTCGGGGTGGGGCGGTCCCTCCGCGCCCTCGCTTCGCTCGGCGCTGCACGGCGTAGGTTCGCTTCGCTCCCTGCTCTCCGGGTCGGGGTGGGGCGGTCCCTCCGCGCCCTCGCTTCGCTTGGCGCTGCATGTGTGTGTCAAATGGCTCTGTCCCTGCTGACACGCCCGCTGATATGCGGGCGGTGTGTTCTGGTGGGGGCGTAACCGTCGAGATCCTGGGGGTGTCCTGCTGCTTTCACCGATTGGCACCTGTTTTGGCAATTCAACACGGTTGTGAGGGATTTTCCCTCTTCAGACCCTCACAATTGGGTTGAATTGCCAGAATCGGGCAAAAAGCACCCTCACAACTGGGTTGAATTGCCAAAACTGCCCTTTATTTCGGAAAGTAGCCGATTGTGGGTGCGTGGGTCTGCAGCGCTAGCGTGCTGGCGAGGGTGCGGGTGCCGATGGGGTGGAGACGGTTCGCGCCCTAGCCTCGCTCCCTGTGCTTGCTGTCTTGCGTTCGACGGTCGGCGCAGGCGTCGGATGCAACCGGTGCGCCTCATCTGCGGCTCAGGCTGGATATGCCCGCAGGAGTTATCGAAGCCCCAGCAGATTACTAGGGTAAAACCCTTAGTGGGAAAGCCCTAAGAGTCGGATTTCTTGCGGTTTTGCTTATTCGAATCTAATAGGATTGCGGCAGGCGAGAGAGTACACGTACCGACCATGCTTCGAATCTGCTGGTCGGGAGCACATATTTGGTAGTACGGATAGCTTGAGGGGGAGGACTTGAGTCTTTCGACTATTGCCAAAGTGCTAGCCGGCGCCGCCGTTGGCGCGCAGGCGCTTGCATACGCATTCAATGCTGGCGAGGAGCTTTTACGCCCACCTGGCGCTCGGTCCGAAGAGGACTTCCAGGCGCGTTGCGTGCGGTGCGGCAAATGCATCGAAGCGTGCCCGCACGAATCCATTTTCGCCATACAGAGCTTTGTGAGCCCTTCGGCGGGGACACCTGCCATCGATGCGCGCGCGAAGGCGTGCCGCATGTGCCATGACGTGCCCTGCGTCCCTGTGTGTCCGACAGGCGCTTTGCGCGACGTTGAAGTGCCTGAAGACATCGACATGGGCTGGGCGGTCATCGATCGGGAAACCTGCATTTCATTCAAGGGGTTGCGCTGCGAGGTGTGCTACCGTGCCTGCCCGTTGATCGACGAGGCCATCACCATCGACTACCGCATCAACGAAAACGACCCGCTGCATTCGGTGTTCGCACCCATCATCAACGAAGAAACGTGCACGGGTTGCGGCTTGTGCGTGGAACGCTGCATCACCGACGAGCCGGCCATCCGCATCGTGCGGGAAGGGTGGCCCATCCACGAAAACGAAGAAGAGGGCTGGGTTCCCACTCCGCGGGAAAACCTTTCCGGCCCGAGCGGGGAAGGGGTTTGGCAATGATCGCCACGAATGCCCCATGGAGTGTCATCCGCCAAGACGCATCCGGCATCGCCGCTTTTCATGCGTCATCTGAATTCGGCTTCGAGCTGGGCGCAGTTTGTCCCTCCCCGCTGCGCCCAGCCAAGCACGTTGGTTAAGGGATACGCGCTGCTTGCGCATCGGATGCGCTGGCCGCGTTGAAAAAACGGAGTTGACGGGAAGAGTTATGCAAACGAGCAGAGGAGGAAAAGAATGGATGTAAGTAGGCGACAATTCGTCAAAGCCACAGCGATTTCGCTGGCTATGGCGGCTGCGGGCGGCTCGCTTGCCCTAAGCGCGCAGGACGCGTTCGCGACGAGCAGTTCCAAAGCCGCTTCAAGCAGCGCCGGCTCGGCGGGTTCGAAGGGAACCGTCACGTCGGGCGTGTGCCGCTACTGCGGCTGCGGTTGCGGCGTGCTGGTCGAAACGAATTCCGAAGGGCGCGTGGTGGCTGTCACCGGCGACCCGGAGAATCGTTCTTCCAAGGGTCTGAACTGCGTCAAAGGGTACTATCTGTCCAAGGCGCTCTACGGCGAAGACCGCCTGACGGTGCCGTTGATCCGCGACGATCCGTCCACGAAAGGCACGGGTTCGGGCTTGCGCGAAGCCACCTGGGAAGAAGCGCTCGAGCTCGCTGCGGGCAAGCTGAAGGAAGCGTGGGAGAAAGAGACCACCGACAAGGACGGCAACGCCGTGAAAGGCTCTTCGCGCATCGCGTTCTGGGGGTCGGGGCAGATGCCGATCACCGAAGGGTACGCGCTGTCCAAGTTCTGGAAGGCGGGCCTGCTTTCCAACAACATCGACCCCAACGCACGCCTGTGCATGGCCAGCGCCGTGGTCGGGTTCATGAACGTGTTCCAGACCGACGAGCCAGCCGGTTGTTACGCCGACCTCGAAAACGCCGACGTGTTCGTCACGTGGGGCGCCAACATGGCCGAAGCGCACCCCATCCTCTATTCGCGCCTGACCGCGCACAAGATCTCCGACCCGAAGGTGCAGCATTTCGACCTGGGCACCTTGCGCACACGCACGTCGGCAACCGCCGACAAAATGCTGTTGTTCCGTCCGGGTACCGACATCGCCATCGCCAACGCGATCCTGAAATACCTGATCGACAACAAGCTCTACGACGAGGCGTTCATCGGCGATCACGTGATCTTCAAGACGGGCACCGAAGACATCGGCAACGCTTTCGAAGACGGCTACGACAAATCAGATGTCGGGCAGACGGTCGATGCGGTCGAGGTCGTCGAGTTCGACGAGTGGGTGAAAAAGCTGGAGCCGTACACCCTCGAGTACGCTTCCGAGCTTTCGGGCGTGCCCGCCGAAGACATCGAGGAGCTGGCGCGCGTGTTCGGCGATCCGGACAAGAAGGTCATGAGCCTGTGGACCATGGGCGTCAACCAGCACAACCGCGGCACCTGGATGAACCACTGCATCTACAACATCCACTTGCTCACGGGCAAAATCGCCAAACCGGGCAACGGGCCGTTCAGCCTGACCGGCCAGCCCACCGCATGCGGCACCGCGCGCGAAGTCGGCACGTTCAGCCATCGTCTGCCGGCTGACTTGATCGTGGCGAACGCGCAGCACCGCCGCTACACCGAAGCGATTTGGGACCTGCCCGAGGAATACCTCGACGCCATCCAGGCGCCGGGTTTCCACACGGTGAAGATCTTCCGCGAAATGTCCAAGGGCAACATCGACTTCCTGTGGACCGCGCACAACAACTGGGCCGTTTCCATGCCCAACCTCACGCGTTTTCTGGGATTGAAAGACGAATACAAGGGCATCTTCGACACGTTCGTGGTGGTCAACGAAGTCTACCCGACCAAGTCCACCGACTACGCCGACGTGGTGTTCCCGGTTGCCATGTGGGTGGAAAAGGAAGGGCAGTTCGGAAACGCCGAGCGCCGCACCACCGTGTTCCAGAAAGCGGCCAACCCTCCCGGAGAGGCGCAGTGGGACATCTGGGTGCTCATGCAGATGGCGCAGCGCGTGCTCGACGGACACGAAATCGACGGGCAGGATGCCTTCGACAGGCTGTTCGGCTTCGTGTGGGACAAGACGGCGAAAAGCCCCAACGGCTTGGAAGGCAACTTCGTCGAAGGCGAAGACCAGACCGCGGTCAACCGCGCTCTGTGGGAAGAGTACCGCATTTTCTCCAACCCCGAGCTGAACGAAAAGGCGCTTGCCATCAACAACAACGATGCCAACAACGAAGAGTGGGGCAAGCTGAAGATGGAAGCCAAGCAGTTGGCTCCCTACGACGAGTACATCAAACAGCATGGCATCGCCTGGCCGGTGCGCGAAGTCGACGGCAAATGGGTCGAGACCAACTGGCGCTTCAGCGCTGGTGCGCAGGAAGACGGGTTCGACCCGATCGGCATCGAGAAGTACGGCAAGGAAGGCTTGGCCGGAGACGTTTGCTTCTACAAGTCGGGCGGCAAGGAGATGAAGGCGTCGGTGGTGTTTAGGCCCTACGAACCGCCTGCCTACGAACCCAATGACGAATACCCGTTCTGGCTGTGCACGGGCCGCGTGCTCGAGCACTGGCATTCCGGCTCCATGACCGGGCGCGTGCCCGAGCTGCAGCGTGCCGTGCCCGAAGGCCTGATCTACATGAACAAGCAGGACTGCGAGGATCTGGGCATCAAATCGGGCGACATGGTGAAGATCACGTCTCCCTACGGCGAAACGAAGGTGCGCGCAACCACCGACAAGCGCTTCGACCCCGAGCCGGGCATGACGTTTGTGGCCATGCACGACAACGAGGTGCTTGTGAACCTGGTGGTTCAGGACGTGTACTGCCCCCTGTCCAAAGAGCCCGACTTCAAGAAGACCACGATTCGCATCGAGAAAGCGTAGGGTGATCTCTATGAAAAAACAGCACGTCATCTTGCTGACGGTGATGTTCGCGCTTATGGGGACTCTGTTCCTGGCGGCCTGTCAGCCCGCCACCACCGGTGGCGCGTCCGCATCGAGCGCCGCTTCGGCTTCCGCCGCCAGCTCCGACGCCCAGGCGTCCGCAAGCGAGGCCAGCGCTTCGGCATCCGCTGCAGAAGAAGCCGAGGCAAGCGCATCGTCGGCAGAGGTCGCTAGCGCATCTGCGTCGGCCGACGAAGCCGACGAAGACGGCTTCAAGAGCATTCCCGCAACGATTCCGGCAGACCACGAAGGGCGCACGTCGGACCAATGCCCCACGTGCCATGTCGAGGGCGGAACCGCACCGGCGATTCCCGATGACCATTTCGTGGACGGGGAACTCGACCCCAACCGCCTGCAGTGCTTCACCTGTCACCTCTCCGAGGCGTAAGGGTTTGCGCGTTTTTAGCCCGCGTGCCAGCACGGCGCGCGGGCGCCCCGAAAAGGGTCGACTGTGCGTGGAGTATCCCGATTACTTTTTCCCTAACTCTATAATCAGTCGTCCCTTTCCGGGGCAAGGGCTAGGCCCTCGTGCACGATGTTGATTCACCGCATGCGCACGGTCGTTGCAATCGATTGCGCAGGCAAGGAAGGACGAATATGGGCGAAGAGCATGTTGTCATTTCCAGTTTGATAGTCGAATGCCTGCCGTCTGACGCCGGTAGGGTGGCAGATGCGCTTGCCGCGCTGGAAGGCGTGGAAGTGCATGGGTGCGAAGACGGCCAGGTGGTGATAACCATCGAACGGGAGACGTTGGCCGAATCGCACGATTTGGCCAACAGCTTCACGCAGATGGATGGCGTGACCAACGTCAATCTCGTGTACGCCAATTTCGAAGACGATGAAGAGCTGCAGGGCATGTTCGACAACGTCGTGAAATAGCCCTTCAAGGAGAAACATGTCCAATCAAACACGCAAAGTCCCCAAGTTCACCATAGCGCGCCGGATCGTCCAGATTTGCGTGCTGGTGCTGTTCGCAGCGCCGCTGATCGCCGTGGGTTCGGGATTGTTCGGGGCGACAAGCGGTGCGGAAGAGCTGGATTTCACAGCGTCGACGTTGCCGTTCTTCGGTTCCCTGTCTTCCTCGACGGTGGCGGGGGTGGTCGTGCTCGATCCGTTTGCGGCACTGCAGACCATCTGTGCCTCTAAGACCTTCGACGTATCGTGGCTGATTGCGGCACTGCCTGTGCTTCTGGTGTACGGCCTCGTGCGGGGGAGGGCGTTTTGCGGTTGGGTGTGTCCGGTGAACCTGGTGCTCGAAGGGTTGGACTGGGTGCGCGGCAAGCTGGGGCTGAAAGTCGCAGAACATGCCGTTCCGCGCCATGCGAAACTCCTGGTTGCGCTTGGCATCCTCGTGCTTTCGGCTGTCACAGGCAGGCTCGTTTTCGAGATGTTCAACCCGATTTCCGCCATCAACAAGTTGGTGCTGTTCGGCAGTGTGGCAGGCGTGGTCACCCTTGCCGCGATCGCTGTGCTCGAACTGTTCTGGGCGCGCCGCGTGTGGTGCCGCGCCCTCTGTCCGCTCGGTGGGTTCTACGAGGCGCTCGGGCAATTGGGCTGCTTCAGCGTGAAGATGGACCACAGCGCTTGCACGCACTGCGGCCTTTGCAGCAAGGCGTGTTTAGCGGACCCCGAGATTCTTGACGATGCGCTCGACGGCACGTCCGGTCGCGTCGCGGCGGGGGACTGCATGCTCTGCGGGAAATGCGTCGACGTGTGTCCGACGCAGGCTCTCTCGCTCGGTCCTGCCGCCCCCTTCCCGAAATAACATCGTGACTGTGTCAAGGACGTTTTTCTTGACACGGTCGGGTTCCTCTTTCTGGACCGTTAGGTCCGGCTTTTCGTTTGCACCCCGGACCAGCTCCCTGCCACCCTTTTCATCGTGGGACGGAGCCGTTTCGCGGCATCGCGTCGCGACTCCGTGCAAAAGCGGTCGCCCAAAATGCACGAGATTGGGCCTTGTGACCACTTTGCGCGAAGCTCGGCAGCCCCTTGGATTTCCGCGACCTGGGATTATGCCGCCATCTGATGCGCAGGCGGCTCCTTAGCGGCCCGAAAAAGTGGTCACAGGGCCCAATCTCGTGCATTTTGGGCGACCGGTTTTGCACGAGCTTGCCCCCAGTGCGGCTTTTCTCGAAGAAATCCCGCTCCCGTGTGAAGGCGGCGTTTCATGCCCTTGCGCGAATGGGAACATTTCATGCCTCGACATGGAGTCGCTCGCCAGACACGGCGCGCTCCTGAGACGAATAGAGGCGAACGAGGTCTTGACGACAAATAGAAGCATCTGCGCCGAGAGCACCGTCCCCTGATCGTCATCGTCATCCCCATCAGCACACTCCGGTCCAGCGCATCAAGAGAACCGGGCGCCCCCCCCTTGACACGGCCCGGCGTGCGTTCGCTCTATTGTTTATGTCGGGGTGGTGGACTGAAACGAAGTGCAGGTTGATAATGGGGCGCGATTCAACCGTTGCGAGCTTGAGCGGAGATTGATATGCCTTCGAGAATGCCCAAACTTGTTGTCGTTTCGTGCGCGCTGGCACTGGCGCTGGCGTTGGCGGCATGCGCCGGGCAAAGCACCCAAGGCGGAAGCGCTCAAGGCGGACAAACGAACCTCACGTCTCTCGAAGCGTACCCTGTGGCGGACATGAGCGGCTACGACTGCGCCCCGGGCTACGACACTGCTTACCGGTTTCGCACCATGACGGTTGCCGAGGTCGCCGCCGAAATGGACAAGGGTTCCACCTTCGTCCTCTACGCCGGCTACAACCACTGTCCGTGGTGCAATTCCATGCTCAATCCCCTCAACGACGTGGCGACCGAGAGGGGAATAGACATCGCCTACATCGACACGCGCGCCGACCCGTCGTGGCAGTCGAACATGGACATGGCCGACTACGACCTGTTCGTCGAATGCTTCGGCGATGTGCTCGAGCTTGACGACGACGGCAAGAAGCACCTCTACGTGCCCCACATGTTCTTCGTCAAGGACGGCAAGCTGGTAGGCGATCATCCCGGGACCGTCTCATCCCAGGAAAACAGCAGCGATCCTCTAACGCAAGCGCAAATCGAGGAGCTAAAAGGTATCATCAACGAGCATATCGACGCCATTGCTTAGCCGCTCAGCGCCTTATGTAAGCAGGGGGTGGGGATGGATGTGAAGGAACGGATACTCACGCGCGATTTCGCCCTGCTGTTCGTCGCGTCGCTTGCGGCCACCTCGATCTACTACCTCACGATGACCTTCGTCGCCCGCTACGCCATCGAGATGTTTTCCGTTTCCGAAGGCGAGGCGG
>CAMORQ010000080.1 GCA_946623915.1 uncultured Coriobacteriaceae bacterium
ATAGCGCGGTCTCTTGCGGCGAATCCGCGCTACCTCGTAGCCGACGAGATCTCGACCATGCTCGACGCTGTTACCCAGGCACGGATCTGGACGCTGTTGCTCGATGCGGCGCGCGAGCGCGACATGGGAATCGTGTTCGTGTCTCACAGCCCGGCGCTTGTGGAACGCATCGCAACTCAGGTGATTGACCTTGCATCTTATGCGCCCACGTCCGAGTGACGTGCCTACGTGAAAGGGGAGTGATTTCACGTCTGGCACGTGCGAGATCCCGCGTGAGAAGGGAGGGGCGGATGCGAAAGGTGCATCGGAGGCGTTTCGCGCATGCGCGCGCTGCTGCGTTCCAGTGTGAGTTGCGTTCGGCGGGGACTGTCCGCTCCAGCTACATTTCGTCTTGAATGCCGCCTGTAGTATCATGGCTTTTTGATGCGAGAAAGGAGCGCGTGTCCATGCACGACGCCATGTACGATCTGCTTCCAGATGGAAGAATCCTCTTCGATGAGCCCATGTCTGCCCATACGACCTTTCAGGTAGGCGGACCTGCCGACGTGTTTGCCACACCGATAACCGTCGACGAGGTGCGCCTGTGCCTGCAGGCTGCCCGCAGCGCCGGAATTCCTTGGCGCATCCTAGGGTGCGGGTCGAACGTGCTCGTGTCCGACGAGGGCGTTCGCGGCATGGTCGTGCATTTGGGCGACCGCTTTGCCGGCGTGTCGTGCGAAGGCGAATCGCTTTTCGCGCAAGCTGGGGCAACGAACGAAAAGGTCGCAGCCGCCGCTTGCGAGGCAAGCCTTGCGGGATACGAGTTCGCATGCGGCATTCCAGGATCGATAGGCGGCGCCGCCATCATGAATGCGGGGGCCTACGATGGCCAGTTCGCGGATGTCGCCAGTTCGGTCACGTGCATGACTCCCGATGGCGAAATCGTAGAGGTCTGCGCAGCGGATGCGCTATGGCGCTATCGCGGCTCCATGATGATGGACGAGGGATTGGTGGTTCTTGCCGCAACCCTTCGCCTCGCACCCGGCGAACCTTCAGATATCGCCTCTCGCATGGAGGACTTGCAGCAGCGTCGCGCATCCAAGCAGCCTCTCGAGCTCGGCAGTGCGGGATCGACGTTCAAGCGTCCCGAAGGATACTATGCTGGGCAGCTGATACAAGAGGCAGGTATGCGAGGGCACCGCGTCGGTGGCGCCCAAGTATCCGAAAAGCATTGCGGGTTCGTCGTGAACGCGGGCGGTGCTACAGCTGCCGACGTGCTTGCCGTCATCCGCGACGTCCAAGAGGCGGTCTATGCGAACGCGGGCGTGAAACTCGAACCGGAAGTGCGCATCTGGCATTAAGCGTCGGCAGGGGTTGCCGAGGCACATGTCCGCGCGTGCACGTGCGCCATGCCCTCGCCGAGCCTTAAACTCTCGGTGCGCCCGAAATCTCTTTCTCGAGCTCGTCTATGGATGCGACGACGGTAAACGGGCTTTCGTCTTCTAGGAGGAAACCGAACTCGACCAAGTTGCGTAACGCCTGCACGAAATCGTCGTAGCAACCGTTGACGTTGAACACGTACACTGGCGCGTCTATGAATCCCAGCTTCTTCTGGGAAAGGACCTCGGTGATCTCCTCGAAGGTTCCGATGCCGCCTGGAAGCATGACGAACGCGTCTGCGTTGTCGTAGAGCAGCTTTTTCCGCTCGGCCATGGTTTCCACCACGATGGAGTTCTCGAGATTGATGTTCAGCTGTTCGCGATCCACGAGAAATTGAGGGATGATGCCGAGCGCTTCGCCACCGTGTTCGAGGACCGAGTTCGAAAGCGCGCCCATCATCCCGATGCCTCCGCCTCCGTAGACCAGCTTGTGGCCCGACGAGGCCATCCAGGAACCAAGTTGAACGGCGGCTTGTTCGAAAGCCGGATCGTTGCCGATAGCAACGCCGCAATAGACGGTGATATTCATGGTCGCTCCTTGTTCGATTGTTGCGTGTTCGAGCGCGAATGCTGCCTATATTATACCGTGAGGCCCAAGTCGAAAGCGCGCAATGACCGGAAGCGTTCGCTCGTCTCGTTCAGATAGGCTGGCGACCCGTCCAGAATCACCTTGCCGTCTTCGATGAAGACGACGCGGTTGAACCGTTCGATGTCCTGCAGGTGATGGGTGATCATCAGAAGCGTTTTATCCGCAGCGATGGAGAACAGCGTGCTGATTAAGGCCGACTCCGTTATCGGGTCCAGGCCGACGGTGGGCTCGTCGAGCAGGATCACGGGGACTTTGGCCAAGAGCACGCGCGCAAGGGCGATGCGGTGGCGCTCGCCGCCAGAAAAGCGCATGCCCTCCTCGTCGACCATGGTGTCGAGCCCCTTGGGCAGCTTTGAAACCATGTCGGACAACTCGACCGCTTCGAGCGCAGTCCAGATTTCCTCGTCGGTCGCGTCTATCCGTCCGATGCGCAGGTTGTCGCGCAGGGTGCGGTTGAACAGGTAAGCGGATTGCTGAACGACGCCGATCCAATGGCAGATGCCGTTTCCGTATGCGCCGACGTCCTTGCCTGCGATGCGCACGTCGCCCTGCGCGGGAGTCAGGTCGCCGCGAATCAGGGAGGCGAGCGTCGATTTGCCAGAGCCGGACCTGCCGAGAATGGCAACCTTTTCGCCTGCGGCAACGTCAAGCGAAACATCATCAAGCACGAGCCGGCCGTCTCCGTAGCCGAACGATACGTGCGATACCGATACGGGAGCGCTCGGAGGGATGTCTGTGGGAGTTTCGCTGTCGGAATCTGCCGCGCGCTGCTCGAATGCAGGAATGGTCGGGGCGCTCGGCGTCGTCTCGTCAGATTGGCTCATCAGGTCGTCGATGGCGAAGCGCACGGCGCTTACCGTATCGAACGTTTCCGGGTCGAGCCCCAAATCGTCGTCATCGATGGTGGGATAGTCGTTGAGCCGTTTGGTCGAGTCGCGGTAGACGTTCACCTGGGTCGCGGCGGCGGTTAGGGGCATGAACACTTCTACAAGCGGGAAGAACCCTAAAACGAATGCGGCTATCCAGTCCGCGCGCGGCAAGCCTGCGCCTCCGAAATAGGTGGCCGCCCACACGAAGACGGCAACAGCGCCTACACCCAAGATGACGGTCGCCACAAGATCGTTTGCGCGGTAATAGGACGAAAGGGCAGACGATTCGTCATGCATGGCCGCATCGGCTCGTTTGGCATGCTCGAGGTACTCGTCCTCGCGTCCCGAATACACCCAGTCACCAGACCCGATGACGTTGTCTGCCAGGTCTGCATAGAGTTCGTTCTTCAGCGTTTTTTCGCGTTCGATGCGCTCCCTGTTGCGCAGAAGGGAAACCAGTGGGAGTGCGAAGACGACCAGCCCCAGCACCACGAGCATGGCAAGCGCGAACAGGATATCGAACACGCCGTAGAAGACGCACACAAGCGCTAAGAGGATCCATCCGATGACGGTGGGGAAGATGGTGCGCAGGTACAGGTTCTGCAGATGGCCTATGTCCTCGGCGATCAAGCCGAGGAAATCGCCGGTTTGGTGGCTGCGCCTGAGCGTCATGGCGCTTCGTTCGAGGGCCGTGTATAGGCGCAACCGCAGGTCGGATGTCATACGGAACACCCAGTCGTGCGACACGAGCCGTTCGATGTAGCGGACGATGGGTTTGCCCATGCCGAATATCTGGACGAACGCAACGGGCACGAGCACGACGAAGATGCCCCCTTCGGGGCGCTCGGCGCATCGGGATATCAGATAACCTGCGCAGAACATGAGCATCGCGGCGCATACGAACGTCAGCACACCGAGTGCCAGCGCCTGCCCGAGATGCTTACGGTACCGGTTGAAATAGGGGCGCACCCAGGTGTCTTTTGTTTGTTCGCCGGATTGCGGGGCTGCCGTGGTTGCCACGTCGCGCATCGATGCGTCGTTTCTCATGCGACATCACCCCGGTTCATGGTCGCAACAAGCTCGACGAGTTTGCCGTTGCGGGCCAGAAGGTCGTCGAGCGTGCCCTGTTCGGCCACGCGGCCGTCTTCGAGCACGAGGATGTAGTCCATGTTGGCCAGCCAATGCAGGCGATGCGTCGCGAAGAAGACGAGTTTGCCTTCCATGAGCGGCAGCATCCTTTCCTTCAGCTCGAGTTCGGTTTCGATGTCCAAATGAGCCGTGGGTTCGTCGAAGATGAGCACTTTGCGCGATGGGTCGAGAAGCGCACGTGCAAGGGCGATGCGTTGGGCTTGCCCTCCTGAAAGCCCACGTCCGCCTTCGCCGATGACGGTATCCAATCCGTCGGGAAGCTGCTTGACCAAATCATCGAGTCCGGTAACCGAAATGGCTTCCGCCATCGCTTCGTCGTCGGCGTCGGGGGAATAGAAGCGGATGTTGTCGCGCAGGCTGGCATGGAACAGGTAGGGGTTCTGCGGAATGTAGAGCAGTTGTCGCTGCCACGAAGGCTGCTGCAGGCTCGCCGTGCGCGTGCCCGCAACGCCGATGGTCCCTTCGTCGGGCCGGGCGAATCCTCCGATCAGGTTGGCTAGGGTGGACTTGCCGCTGCCCGACAAGCCGACGATGCCGACCTTGGTGTAGCCCTGCACCCTGAAGCTTACGTCTTCGAGCGCCCGGCGGGACAGGGTCGCGCCGCCGTCTTCGCCGGCAGCCGGCTTGTCAGACTCCAGCACAGGGTAGGAGTAGGCGATGTTGTCCAAGCGCAGTTTCGACGATTCGTCCCAGGGCTCCACGTCCACAGGCGCGATTTCTTTCGCATCGTTGGCGATGATGGCGGTAATCGACTTCAGCGCGTTCTTTCCGTCGAGGGAAGCGTGGAAATCGCCTGCGAATTCGCGAATGGGTTTGAAGTACTCGGGCGACAGGACAAGCGTGGCCAAAGCGGGGAACAGCGTCATGATGCCATCGATCAGGCGGAACCCCAGCATCAGGGAAACGCCCGCTACGCCAAGTGTGGCGACAAGGTCGAGGACTGCGCCGGAAAGCGTGGCGGTTTTCAAAGTTTCGACGGTCGCATAGCGGAAGTCTTCGCTCGATTGGAAGATGCGCGCACCGAAACTTTTGGCTCGTCCGAACACTTTCAGCGTGTCGATGCCGCGCAGCGTGTCTATGAAGTGGTTCGAAAGCGCGTTGTACGATTCGTACTGGGCGGCAGCCCGGGCACTCGCTTGGCGGCCAAGCACGATCATGAAGAAGATGATGACCGGGAAGAATACGAGCAGAATGATTCCCGAGACCCAATCGTAGATGAACACCGCGATCAAAATGGGCAACGGTATGGCGACCACCCCGATGATCTTGGGGAGGATGAGCCCTAGATACGTTTCCGCCTGTTCGATGCCGTCGAGCGCGGCCTGGGTGACAGCCGCGCTGCCGTGCTCTGCTACCACGCCGCGCTGCGCGCTGAACACGCGTTTTAGCAGTTCGTCGCGCAGCTCGGAAGCGCGTTGCCGCGAAAAGCGCGCCAGGAACGTGTCGCGTCCGTACACGAGGACCTGCTTGCCGATGAAGCATGCGGCGAACACGGCCACGAGTACCGCTTGGTCGGCGAGCACACCCCCTTCCCAAAGGTTGGTGATGGCGCGCGCGAGCGCATAGGCTTCACCTAGGACGCAGGCGGCTTCGGCTAGGGCAAGCACCAGCAAAATGCCCATGACCATGCCCACTTTGGGCAGTGTGAACAGGGAGCGGTCTATCACGTGAAATGTCCTCGTCGTCTGGCTGAATTCTTCCATCGAAATATTACAAGAGGGCGTTTGCCGCGTTTCATTCACGTGATGCCTACCATATTTACTACTTTGCTCCTATCAATTCGCTACGTCTTCCGGTGTACGACCGGAGAGCAAGCATCCGTTTTGCTGGTTATGAAGGCTCTGCCAGCTGCAATTATGCACGCATGCGCTACGATGGGCGCTCGTGTGCATCAAGATGCGTAGGAGGTTCTCGTGGGCGGTTTCGACGTCAATGCTTCGTCGGGTTTTTCGGACAGGAAGGGTGCCGAGCTTGGATTTGGGCTGATGCGGCTTCCGCGCAAACTCGCGTTCACCGACGTATCCACTACGAGTCGCATGGTCGACGAATTCCTGGAGGCAGGGTTTTCCTACTTCGATACGGCGCCGGTGTACCCGGGTTCCGAAGATGCCATCGGCAAAGCGCTGGTTAAACGCCATCCGCGGGAAAGCTTTCGGCTGGCCACGAAGGTGAATGCGTGGGTCGCGCCGACGGAGGCCATGGCGAAGAAGCAGATTCACGGCAGCCTGAAGCGCACGAAGGCCGAGTATTTCGATTATTACGTCTTGCATTCTCTGAAGCGTTCGAACTACACGCGCTACGACCGTTTCGGCATCTGGGAATATGCTCAGCAGCTGAAGGATCAGGGGGTAGTGCGCAACGTCGGTTTCTCGTTCCATGCGGACAGCAAGCTGCTCGACCAGATACTCAGCGACCATCCGGAAGTGGATTTCGTCATGCTTCAGATAAACTACGCCGACTGGGACAACCCCCAGGTCGAGAGCAGGCGCAACTACGAAGTCGCCCGATCGCACGGCAAGCCGATCACGGTCATGGAGCCTGTGAAGGGCGGCAAGCTGGCGAATCCTCCCGTCAATGTGCGCGCCTTGCTCGACGAAGCCAATCCGGGCGCATCGTATCCGTCGTGGGCCCTTCGGTTCGTCGCGTCGCTCGAAGGGGTGCAAACGGTCCTTTCGGGCATGTCGAACCTTCAGCAACTGCGCGACAATATCGGGTTCATGCGCGATTTCGAACCCCTGTCATCCGACGAGCAGGCGGTCATCCGCAGGGCGCAGGCGCTGTTGGGTTCGAGCCAGATTATCGGCTGCACGGGATGTGGCTACTGCGTCAAAGGATGTCCCAACGGCATCGACATCCCGAAGGTGATAGAGGCGATTAACTTGCGCGTTGCAAACGGTCAGGGAAGCGATGCGGCAGAACTGTACAAGACGGCGGTGGCAGGACGCGGGCTGGCCAGTTCATGCGTGAAGTGCAGCGCCTGCGAGCAGGTGTGCACGCAAAACCTCGATATCATGGCCCACATGGAACAAGCCGCATCGCTGTTCGAGTAGCGATGCGGCTTGTGGTTCGTTTTCGCTTCGCGCTTGCTGCTAGCCGATGATCTCGAGTAGTTCCGGAATACCCTTTTTCCCGAACGTCACCGTTTCGCCGTCGTTGATCACCAGGCACGGCACGCTCATCACGTTGTAGCGTTCGCGCAGGTCGCCGAAGTGCGCAAGATCGTAGACCTCGGCGGTCACGTTGGGGTTGATGCTTGCGATGCGTTGCGCCGCTACCACGAGGTCGGGGCACATGGTGCATGTGAGCGAGACGAGGATCTGCATCCTGACTGGTCTGTCGATGGCGGCGATGGCCCGCCTGGTCTCGTCGTCAAGAGGCTGGCCCGGACCTGCCGCGTTGTAGAAGCCCAAGATGAAACTGTTGCCTTCGTGCCCGCCGGGAACGCCGTGGAAGGCGAGTCCTGTCGCTTCTCCGTCAGGCGTGCAGATCGACACGCAAGGCAGATGCTCTTTCCCGGCTGCGTCGGACTTCGTCACCGACAGCTTGTCTCCCAATCCCGCGAGTTCGTTGGCGTACGCTTCGAGCTC
>CAMORQ010000081.1 GCA_946623915.1 uncultured Coriobacteriaceae bacterium
GTCGCGCGCCTCGATCGGGTCGGCGATCGACGATGGGCACACAAGCACTTCGTCGATGCGCTGGGCGGCCACGTCGGCGCGCGGCAGCACGATGGCGACCATCGACATCATCATGAAGCTGGTTATAACCACTGTGGCGTAGTTGATGAACGCTATCATTTCGCCGGTCTGCAACGTCCCGGCGTCGATGCAGCCGGAAGCCACCCACACGATGAGCACCGACACCCCGTTCATCACCAACTGGACAACGGGGAACATGAACGCCATGGCCCGGCTGGTGAACAACTGCGTGCGCATCAGCTTTCCGTTGGCCGCGTCGAATCGGTCGCGCTCGTAGTCCTGGCGGTTGAAGGCGCGCACGACAGGCAGGCCCGTGACGATCTCGCGCGCGACGAGGTTCACTTTGTCGACGAGCTTCTGCATGATGCGGAACTTGGGCATGACCACAGCCATGAGCGCGCCGATGGAGGCGAAAACCACCACGACTGCCAGCACGATGGTCCAGCTCATGGAAACGTCGGTAGAGACGACCATGACGATTCCGCCGATGGCCATGATGGGTGCGAAAAGCACCATGCGCATGATAACGAAGCACACCGTCTGTATCTGCTGCACGTCGTTGGTCGAACGCGTGATCAGCGAAGCCGCCGAAAACGACTGGACCTCCGCATCGGAGAAAGCCACGACACGGGCGAACAGGCGCTCGCGCAGGTCGTGCGCGATGCCGGCCGACGTGCGCGACGCGAGGAACGAAACCGCCGCAGCCACGAGTGCGCCGGCAAGCGTGATACCGAGCATCTGCGCGCCCTGCGAAAGAAGGTAGGCCATTTGCGTGGCACCTGCATCGAAGCCCAAATTGGAGAAATCCTGCGACTCGATGGCGGCCGCGAAACGCTCGAGCTGCGCCGCGTCGACGTTTTCGACACCGAACTGCAGGATGCCCACGTCGACGATGCGCGCGGTGTAGAGCGGCAGCGCAAGGTCGCAGAGCGCCTGGGCAAGGAGCAGCAAGACGATGACGACGATGGTCCCCTTGCGTTCGGCGAGGTACTTGAACACCCTCATAGCGCATCCTCCGCATGAGCTTTCGGGCCTTCCGCCTCTGCGCTCGAAGCGTCTGATGGGGCGTCGCTGGATGCGGAGCTTCTGCTGTTCCGCCCCGGCGCCCCATCCATGTTGGCACGCGGATGGGCGGCTAGGTACTCCTCGCGGATGTGGTTCTGCTGCACGTGCGTGTAGATCTGCGTCGTCGAAATGTCGGAGTGCCCCAACATGTCCTGGATGATGCGCAGGTCTGCCCCACCTTCCAGCATGTGGGTCGCGCAGGAATGGCGCAGGCTGTGCGGATGCAGGTCGGCCACGCCGATGGCCAGGCCCGCCTTCTGCACGAGCTTGAACACGCTTTGACGCGACAGGCGCCCTCCGCGCCTGTTCAGGAACACCGCCGATGTGGCGAAACCTTTCGCCAGCGCCGGACGGCCATCTGCCAAGTAGCGCTCGCACGCGCGCAAGGCCGCTCCGGAAAACGGCACGATGCGCTCTTTGGCGCCTTTGCCCATGACGATCATGAACCCGTCCTGCCCGCCGATGCGGTCGATGTCCAAACCGCACAGCTCGCTGACGCGCAGGCCGCACCCATAGAGCACTTCGAGTATGGCCCGGTCGCGCAAGGCACGCGGGTCGTCGCCTTCCACGGTGTCGATGAGCCGCTCCACCTGTTCGATGGAAAGCACGTCGGGAAGGTTCTGCGGTTTGCGCGGCAGCGTGACGGTGGACGTCGGGTTGGACTGGCAGAAGTTCTCGCGCACGAGGAACTTGTGGAAGCTTTTCAGGCACGACACGCTGCGAGCCAGGCTGGACGCGGCGTATTCCTTGACGTTGAGCAGGTAGTCTTCGAACGCGATGATGTCCGAACGTTCGACCGCATCGAACGAATCGAGCGGCGCGCGTTTCAGCCCCAATTCCGGGTCGGACAGAAACGACGTGTACAGTGAGAGGTCGTGCGCGTAGGCACGGCAGGTGAGCACCGAAGCGCCGCGCTCGACGCTCAGGTGCGATAGGTACTCGTCTACCATTTCGTCCATGGGAATGCTCATGCATTCATTGTACGGTGAGCCATTGGCGGCGCAATACAGCACGTGGTTCATAATTAACAAATTGTTACAAACAGCAGCGTGGGGCCTGTAGACTTAGAGGCTATAATCGAAACGTAGGACGTTAGCCCGAGGGCGCATGCGGCGCCACTTTCGCACTGGCGGCGCAAGGCGCACGTTCCTCACCCAAGGGTCGCACACGCATGAAGGGGAAGCGCATGAAGATCGGCTTCGACAACCAGAAGTACATCGAGCTGCAGGCGGAGCACATCCGAACCCGCATAGACAACTTCGGCGGCAAGCTCTATCTGGAGTTCGGCGGCAAGATATTCGACGACTACCATGCCGCACGCGTGCTTCCCGGTTTCGAGCCCGACACCAAGATACGCATGCTGAAAAGCATTTCTGACGACGTCGAGATCGTGGTGGTGATAAACGCCAACCACATCGAGAAGAGCAAGGTTCGCGGCGATTTGGGCATCACCTACGACCAGGACGTGCTGCGGCTGATGGACATCTTCCGCAACCTGGGTTTCTACGCCAGCTCCGTCGTGATCACCCAGTACGCCGGCCAACCCGACGCCGACGCGTTCCGTCACCATCTGGACGAACTGGGCATCAAAAGCTACCTGCACTACCCCATCGCAGGCTACCCCACCGACATCGAGAAAATCGTTTCGGACGAAGGGTTCGGCAAGAACGAGTACATTTCCACCACCCGACCCCTGGTGGTGGTGACCGCCCCCGGCCCCGGTTCCGGGAAAATGGCCACGTGCCTATCGCAGATCTACCACGAGCACAAGCGCGGTGTCGCCGCCGGTTACGCCAAGTACGAAACGTTCCCCGTATGGAACCTCCCGTTGCGCCATCCCGTGAATGTCGCATACGAGGCCGCGACCGCCGACCTCGACGACAGCAACGCCATCGACCCGTTCCATCTCGAGGCCTACGGCCAGACCACGGTCAACTACAACCGCGATATCGAAGTGTTCCCCGTTCTGAAATCGATGATGGACCGCATCCTGGGCGAAAGCCCCTACGCCAGCCCCACCGACATGGGGGTGAACATGGCCGGCAACGCCATCGTCGACGACGACGCGGTGCGGGAAGCGGCCACGATGGAGGTCGTTCGCCGCTACTTCCACGCGGCCGTCGACGCGAAACGCACAGGCGTGGGCGAAGAGCAGGTGGACAAGCTCGAGCTGCTCATGGGACAGGTGGGCGCGACGCCCAACCAGTCCCCCGCACGTAGCGCCGCACTGCTGAAAGAAGAAGCCACTGGCGGACCTGCGGCAGCCATGGTCCTGCCCGACGGCACCGTCGTCACCGGCAAGACCTCGAGCCTGCTCGGATGCGCTTCGTCGCTTCTGATGAACGCGCTGAAGGCGCTCGCCGGCGTCGACGACGTGGACGTGATCACCGATGCGGTCATCGAGCCGATCTGCCACCTGAAGACCGACCACCTGCATCATCGCAATCCGCGCCTGCATTCGGACGAAACGCTGATAGCTCTTTCCATTTCGTCGGCCACCGATCCGCTTGCCGAGCGAATCTTGGACTGCGCGGACCAGCTGCGCGGATGCGACGCGTTCTTCAGCGTGATCATCGGCCCGACCGACGAGCGCATCTACCAAGCGTTGGGAATAAACGTGTGCTGCGAGCCGAAATACGAGCTCCAGCGCTACTACCACAAGTAGGAGATTCCGAAACAAAGCGGCGGGCATGCAGGACGTGCGGCTAGGGCCGCTTGGGCGCAAGGACCGTGCGGTTGCCGCTTGGGGTCGAACACTGAACGATGCGACCGGGCCAGCTAGCGCCTGAAACGCGCGAGGATGAGGTCGAGGAAGTTCGTTTCCTCCACACGCAGCAACCTGCTCAGCCCCAAGGCGACGAGCAGACCAGCGACACCGCCCAACGCTATCTTCGCGAACGCCACGAACATGTTCGCATCGCCCGGGAAGAACAGGACCACCAGCCACGCCACGCCCATTCCCCCGAGGGTTGCAAACATCGCCTTCAGCGACAAACGCAGGATGCCCATCACGTCGATCGGCCCCACGATGCGCCTGAACAGCAGGACGGAGAGCGCCGAACCTGCTAAGTAGTAGATGATATCGGAAACGGGAACGCCCGCGATGCCGATGGTTTCGTAACGGCACAACAGGGCGTAGAGAACAATCTGCACCACCACAAGGGCGCAATTCATCAGCGCGAACGGCATGAACCGGCGTACGCTTGCGAACGTGTTGTACATGTAGAAGTACACGGCGTAGGCAGGCAGGCCCAGCACCCACACGCGCAGCACCGATGCGACCAGATGCACGTCGTGCTCGGTGAAGGCGCCTGCGCGGAACAATCCGATGATCGGCTCGCTGAGCACGAACATCAGACCCGCCAGAGGAATGATCAAAAACAGCGTGCCGCGCAGACCGCGGGCAACAAGGCGCCGAAGCGAATCCCAGTCCTCTTTGGCCACAGCGTCGCTTTGTTCGGTGAACATCGCACGCGACAAACTGACGGCCACGACGCCGTAAGGCAGCTGGAACCACATCCACGCGTACGAAAGCATGGACGGGCCCTCTTCGCTTCCCAGCAAGCTGAACGCGTTCCTGCAGCTGAAAGCGATGAGGTTCCCGACGATGAAAATGAGCGTGGGCACCGCGATGCCCAGCGTTTCGCGCAACGCGGGGTCGCGGAAGTCGAGGACGGCGCGCCAGGAAAAGCCGACTTTGCGCAGCGCTGGAATCTGTATGACGAACTGCACCGCCACACCCAAGGTCGTCAGCACCGCCAGCACGAAGATGGCGGCGTCCGGATTCACAGCGCTTAAGGGAATGTAGGCGAAGAAACCCACGATCACGCAGACGTTGTTCAGTGCAGGCGCGATGGAGGTGAGGAAGTACGAGCGTTGGGAATTCAGAATGCCCGTTATCACACCTCCGAGCCCGTAGAACAGCAGTTGCACGGCGAACAGGCGGAAGAACCGCGTTGCGAGCTGGGCCACATCTCCCGATTGGTCGATCGTGAACGTTTGCGTGAACACCATGGGGCCGGCGAAGACGATGCAGATAACCGACAAGACGCCGAGCACGAGCATGCAGATGTTCAAGATGTTGCTGGCGAAGCGGTTGAACCCTTCCTGACCGTTGCGCTGCTGTTCGAGCAGAAGGACAGGCAGAAATGCCGCCGCTAGCAGGCCGCCGGCAACAAGGTCGTAGATGACGTTAGGCAGGTTGTTGGCCACTTGATAGGCGGACGTGATAAGCGTGTTACCGAGAGCGAACGCCATGGCCCACGTGCGCACGAGACCCGTGACGCGCGAAACGAGCGTGGCAACGGTCATGCCCGCCGTGCTTTTGACGACGGCGCGCTCCCGCTCCCTATCTTCACCTGGTTGGTTTTCTTTCGAATCCAAATCTGCCATGGTTTTCGTTTCGCATCTGTTACAACCCGAAATAGTATACTTGATAGTACATCGATGCAGATTGACCTGCGAAAGGACGCGATAATGCACATTTTGATAGCACGCAATTCCAGCAATCCGCAAGCTAACGAAGCTGCGCTTATGCTGGGAGCCTATTTCGCAAGCCAAGACATAACGTTCACGTCCATCGACTCGCTCGACCCCATCGACGTCGGTGCGGGCATGTTCGACATGGTGGTTGCGCTCGGCGGAGACGGGACCATCTTGCGCTGCGCGCATCTGGTCTGCGACGAAGGCATCCCCATCCTCGGAGTGAACTACGGGCATCTGGGCTTTCTAACCAACCATACCGGCGACGGCGTTGTGGCAGCAGCCGCCGCCGCGCTCGCCGGCGAAACCATCCGCGAGGAGCGCGCGAACCTGCGCGTGGACGTGCTGCTGGAGGGCGAAGACGAAGACGCTTTCGACGCCGCCTGCAACGAACCGCGCGACCCGGCATCGCATAGGTGCTTTTTCGCGCTGAACGAGGCCGCCATCACCCGCGGTTCGAACGGCAAGATCATCAACTTCGGGATAGAGGTTTCCGGCGACCATGTTGCCGACATGCGAGGAGACGGGCTGGTGGTGGCGACGGCGACCGGATCGACGTCGTATTCGCTTTCGGCGGGCGGTCCGCTCGTGGCGCCCGGGTTCAACGGGCTTATCATCACGCCGCTCGCGCCGCACACGCTGGTTGCGCGCGCAATCCTCACCGATCCGAGCGATGTCGTGGAGCTTACCATGGGCGACACGTCGGCGTCCCGCGAAGCTGCGCTGTTCGCCGACGGCAACCTGATCGAATTCGACGCGCCGATATCCAAGATGCGAATCCGCCGCGGTGATGTGCCCACGACCCTACTGCGCTTCAACCGCGCGCCCTTCTACAAACACATCAGCGACACATTTTTCAGGATATAGCGAGCAAGCAGCTGCAGAGTGTTGCGGTTGTGGATTTTGAACAGCATGCGTTTGAGTAAAGGTGCCGTACGAGCGAATTGTGACGCAGTCCCTTTCGCGTGGGGCCGTGCGACATCATGCTTCAGGATGTCCTGTTGTGGCTTCGCTCTATAGACCGGGCATCAATTGCAATAGCTGCAGAACCAGGGCCTCTTCGGCATCAACGTCTCAAAACGTCAAATCCGAAGAGGATTTGCGCCAAGAATGTCGATTTGTGCTCGATTGGATTTGCATTGGGGAGCGTAACGGAGTTTTGCGAACTGGGGTTTTGGCATGCCTGATTGGATGCGTTCTGAAAAGTATTGAAAATGAGACTTTTTAGCAACAGCCGCATCGAGCACAAATCGACATTCTTGGCTTTTTTCGCGACCGAAATCGACGTTTCTCGAATCTGCCACGGAAAGAGATCTCGCGCTTACCCGGTTGAGGAACGAAGCCGTGTCTTTCATGCAGCCACACACGCACGAAAGACAAGCGCCTCCGGTAACCATGATGTTTTGACACTAATCGTGATCGCAAACGCGACAGCAACGCTTGGCTAAACATGGGGAATTATCCAAATGTGACAGCAACGACGCGTTGGTGTCACATTCCCATTGATGCGCATCAATCGTTGACGGGGCGTTTGTGGCCGGATTCTGTTGTGATGACGACAGGTCCGTCCTCTGTGATGGCTATGGTCTTCTCGAAGTGCGCAGAGGGCATGCCATCCTTCGTGTAGACGATCCAACCATCGTCACCTTGACGGGTTTCGTGGGTTCCCATGTTGATCATGGGTTCGATGGCAAACACCATCCCTACTTCGAGCGGAAGGTTATTGTGCTTGTCGTAGTAATTGGGCACGTTGGGGTCTTCGTGCATCCTGCGCCCGATACCGTGACCGACATAGTCGCGCACCACGCCGTACCCGTGGCTTTCCGCAATCGTTTGCACAGCTCGTCCGATATCGTAAAGGCGATTACCTTCGCACATAGCCTCGAGGCCTGCCCACATGCACTCTTCAGTAACATCGAGCAACGCCTGTTTTTCAGGGCTGATCTTGCCAACAGGGAACGTCCAAGCGATGTCCCCCACCCATCCATCGACTGGAGCACCCGTA
>CAMORQ010000082.1 GCA_946623915.1 uncultured Coriobacteriaceae bacterium
CTCCCGCCGGCTCGTACGCCGAAGAATACCTACGCACCATGGTGAAGCTGTAGCAGGATGACGCAGGGGCCGCTGCGCTCTGTGCTCAGGATTGATGACACGAGGGGCGCCATCCCGAGCCGTCCAAGCCAGAGGCGAGGGTTCCCTTGCTGTGCCCCGTCATTCCGAGCCGCCCCTGTCATCCCGAGCCGGCTTTCATTATCAGCGTCATCCCGAGCCGAAGGCGAGGGATCCCTTCTCGCGGCTGGGGAGATCCTTCGACTCGCTTCGCTCGCTCAGGATGACAGGGGTAGGCCCGCTCGCTCGAGGATGACAAAGGGGGCACTGGCTTGGAAGTGGCATAAACAATATACGAGGATGACGGGGGTGGCCGATGCGCGCTTCATGCTTGCCTTCTAGTCCAAAATGCGGCCATCAAGCGAGAAGGTAACAACCTGCCAGGAAATGAACTTCCCCGATGCGCGCAGCGCCTCAACAGCCATGCGCTCCAAGCCCCCGCAGCAGGGGACCTCCATGCGCGTGATAGTTATGCTCTTGATGTCGTTGTCCGCAATGATCTGAGTCAGTTTTTGGGTGTAATCGGTGCCGTCGAGCTTCGGGCAGCCAATCAGACACACCTTGTTGCGGATGAAGTCGGCATGGAAGTTGCCGTACGAGTACGCGCAGCAATCGGCGGCAATGAGCACGTTGGCGTCTTGGAGGTAGGGCGCCTGCGTTGGAGCGAGTTTAATCTGCACGGGCCAGTTTCTCAGCTGCGAGGGAACTGGAGCTGCCGCATCTGCACCAGTTGCGCTTTCGGCCGACACCGCCGGAGGTTCGAAGGTCCTCATCGCAGAACCCGGACACTGCCCTGTTGCATGATGCGCGCCCACGGCCGCCGCCTTCTGCCGCTTGTTGCGCTCGACGGCTGCTTCGTCGTAAGCCGCAGCCTCGCGCTCCACGAACGAGATGGCATCCTGCGGGCAGCTCGGCAGGCAATCGCCGAACCCGTCGCAGAAATCGTCGCGCACCAGCTTGGCTTTTCCGTCGACGATTTCGATAGCGCCCTCATGGCATGCGTTGGCGCAAATACCGCAGCCGTTGCATTTCTCTTCATCGATCTGTATGACTCTGCGAATCACACCGCTCCTTTCGTCGTTTTGATTGGTTCCATGATACGGGAAAGACGGGCAACAGCGAAACGCACAGAGGGTCGTGTGATTTCGACATATGCTTACCCTGCCTCGGCGTGACCCCTTTGGGCAAATGTCCCTGCCGCCATGCCCTACGGCTACACGTGTTTGCATTGGCCTTGGCTGCGCAACTGGACAGCCTGAAAGCAATGGCTGTACTTCTGAATAGCGATAACCTTGGTCAAGCAATACATGGAACAACTAGGGTGGAAGGGCTGGCGTCCGCTTCGCTTCGTCACATGAGCGAAACCGCCCTGCCCCCACCACGGCATGATCACACGAGCGCTGTTGCCAGGTGAAGGTAGTCGTGAGCGAACATAAACAGCTTCGCAAGCAGAAAGCCAATGAGCCCGCACCCCGGGAACGTGAACACCCAGGTGAGCACCATATTGCCTGCCAGGTTCCAGCGAACTGCCTTCAAATGCCTCGCAGCACCGCAGCCCATGATTGCCGTGGTGTTCGTATGAGTTGTAGAAACGGGAATGCCCGTCAGCGTTGCGCCCAGCAAACACACCGAAGCAGCCAAGGGCGCCGCGAAGCCCTGGTACTTTTCCATCTTCACCATGTTCATGCCCACTGAAGCGATGATGCGCCTACCCCCGATGCCCGAACCAATGGCCATGACGAATGCGCATCCCGCCATGATCCAAAGCGGGTATTCGCTCGCTACGCCATTCATGCCCACAGCCAACGTCACACCCAGCATGGCAATGGAGGCGAACTTTTGCCCATCCTGTGCACCGTGCATGAGCGCCAGGAAAATTGCAGCCGCGACGTTGCCAACCTTAAAAACCCTGTTTGCCGTACCGTAGCGAACCTTCGCGCAAACACGCTCGATTGCCTTCGTAAAGAACCACCCAAGGAAAAAGCCAAGCACCGTAGAAACGGCGAGGCCATACAGCACCTTCGCCCACTCGCCAAAATTAACGCCCGCCAGCCCCCCTGCACGGCAATGGCAGCACCGGTGAGGCCTGCAATAAGCGAGTGGCTCTGGCTGGTGGGGATGCCGAAGCGCCAAGCCACTGCGCCCCACACGATAATGGACACCATTGCAGCAGCGAGTGCAAACAGCGCGGCCTCGCTGTTGCTGCCAAAGTCGACCATCTTGCCAATGGTGTTGGCTACTGCAGTAGAGATGTAGGTCTAAACACAAGGCCGATGAAGTTGCAGGCCGCGCCGATGGCAACCGCAACACTCGGCTTCAACGACCTGGTTCCAATGGCGGTGGCAATTGCGTTGGATGCGTCGGTTGCTCCGTTCACAAAGATTGACCCAATAACCAGAACAGTAATGACCAAAAGGACGGGGTTCGTGATAAGAACGCTCATGAAAGTGCCGAACGATATCATGTACTTCCTTCCTATACAAAAGACCCGCAGTTCAATGCCCAAATGGGACCGAACTGCGGGTCTCGTTGTTTAAGACTAACCAGGCCTGTTCGCTTTGCTGGTGGCTTCGCCGCGCGCTATCTGCGCACCACTACTCCCCCGAGTTGCTGACAGTGTAGCAAAGGGGAAACTCCGGCGAAGGCACACCTGCTCAACTTTAAGCCTGGCAACACAACTGCTTGAGCAACTGCTTGAGTCAAGCTCCGCTCGGGTCAAGCGATTGCGCGTTGTCAGGAATACCCAACCCCGTTGCGTAGCTGCGATCTGTTTCTTTTCGGCTAGGCTCTTACCTTGGAGGCAGAAGTAGGTTCATTGATGCCGGAGTACCTGTCGACCCACCGGCAGAACCGGACCTCGACGTTGCGCTTTCCGGAAAAGATAGGCAGTGGGTAACCCGAGCGGTCCTATCCGTCAGAACAGAGTGGACGAAGTGGAATATGCCTAGCGTAACGGGTGTAGTCAGACGGGATTGCAAAAGCGGCTTCACAGGGAACGCCGGAACCCCTGCATCTGCATCTGAATGATGCACCGGAACCGACCCCCTGCATCATTCCTGGGAGTCGACCGCAGCGCGCTTTCGGCCGAGCTCTCGCGCATACAGAAGGCGGGCCTCATCGAGACCCGCCGGAACCATTTCATTTTGAAGGAAGAGCCAGTGTCCGAATGATACACCGGAACCGACCCCCTGTATCATTTTGCCTTTATGCGTTGTCCTTAATGGTTTTCGCAGCCCAGAAGATGACGGCGCTGAACACGATGCCAACAGCAGCGTCGAGGATAGCCGAAATGTTCATCCCGCTGATGAAAATCGTGACGAAGACGGAGGCAATCGACAGAACAAGGTTGATGAGGGCGAGAACGTATGCTGCCCCGATCTTGCTGAAATCGTTAGCTCCGCGGACCGAGAAGATGCCCAAAAGCAGGGTGAAGATCCCCGAGACGAGAATCAAAATGCCGCTGACCAACACCAGGCCAGTCGCGGCGGCAGCGGTGTTCGCCGCGTCCGCGCTCATGCCGCCCGATGCGGCTGTTGAAGCCATTTGGCCTGCGAGCAAACCGCCGCCTGCAAACGACATAGCACCGAGGATGATTCCCAAAACACCAAGGATGATGCTCAGGATTCCCAAGACTTTCAATGTGCTCTTTGCGTTCATGATTTTCTCTTGCATGTTAAATCTCCTTTCGCAAGCCAAAGGGCCTCTCTGCCATCACCCTCTGGTTCCTTCCCTGCAAACCGCACCCCGCGCAGCTGGGCGCTCCCCGTCTCTGCGGCCCTTGACACAAACACAAGCGTGTTCATGCCCTCTGCTCTCTCTTCTATCCATTCTTTATCTGGGTGAACAATGGCGCCGCTTGCCACCGCCATGCTTTCCCAAAAACAGATGCCGCCGTTCTTCGTTTCGCTTCTTGTGTCACCGCACCGTCGATTTCGAACTATATATACTTTAATATACGCCGCTGCAACCTCTTTGCAATGTTTCAATATGTGACGCTTTTTTTACAAGCTTTCTTGACGAGCGTTAGTTCGTGCATCGAAAATTATTTTTTGGCCCTCTATTTGAGAAGCCTCCAGGTATAAGACTTTTCGCACAAAGGAAACGACGCAGAAAGCGCTATGGCACAGTTCCTTGGAGATACGCTTTGCCGCCTGAGAACCGAAAGGGGCCTTTCCCAGCAGCAGCTGGCGAATCGACTGCACGTCACTCGTTCTGCCATTGCGAACTGGGAAGCCGGACATCGTCTGCCCGACGTGGCCACGATCTTCAAAATCGCCGAGTCGTTGAATGTAGATCTAGCGATGCTCCTTGCAGCCGCAGACGATTCCCAAGAGAGCGCAAACATTTTGTTGCTGGACGATAGTCCCATCGCCCTCGAGGGAGGCATCCCCATATTGCAAGAAGCATTCCCAAACGCGAACGTCATCGGCGTCTCGAGCCCGACGGAAGCTGTGGACTATTTCGAAAACAACCCTGTTGCGCTGGCGTTTCTGGACATCAATCTTGGCAAAACCAGCGGGCTCGACCTGTGTCAAAAGCTCCTACACATCAGACCAAACTCGAACGTGGTCTATCTCACCGCATACCCGGAATATTCCCTCGACGCTTGGCACACCGACGCAATTGGCTTTATGCTCAAACCGCTTGAGGTGGAAGAAATCCGCATGCTTATACCCAAGCTGAAGCACCCCGCGCGAGGGCTTCTGTGATAACGGACTTGGGCTTTTCCATCACCGCGCTCATTGACGCGTCGGGAATTCTGTTCGGGACGTTCGGTCTTGTATTGGTCTACCTCGCCCGCGAGGTCGAACGATGGCCAAAGGGCTTATGCGTCGCCATCTTGCTGACGACGATTGCCAGAACGACCTACGAGCTGGTCTTGAACGTCACCTTGCAGGTGGGGAGCCTGCCCGAACCGCTTCCAATCATGCGCGTGCTCATGACTTAATGGCGCCGATTCCGTTCTTGTTGGTATTCGCGTTCTTCCTCTGGTGCTGCGGTGAGGATTGGCGAATGAGCACATCCATGCGTATCCTGGCCGCACTCACGATGGCCCTGTTCCCCGGAAGGAGTCCGTCGAGCCTGCTCACGCCCCTATGTAACTCTGAGCGGAGCCGAAGCGCCCCCGCATGTCATCAATCCTGAGCGGAGCGCGCAGCGCCCCACCATGTCATCCTGAGCGGAGCGCGCAGCGCGGAGTCGAAGGATCTCCTTTGCAGAAGCGGTAATTCTCCGCCGATGTATCAAAACTGTGTACAAAAGACAACGCACAGAACGCTACAATTGAACCATTGTCCAGTTCTGACTCAAGGAGGATGTCATGCAATACGAGATCGTTGGCGCGCCGTTCCCGGCGGTGGTGTGCACGCTGCATCGCGGGGAGCAAATGAAAACCGAAAAAGGCTCGATGGTCTGGATGGACCCGTGCATGTCGATGGAGACGACGGGCGGCGGAGTGAAGAAGATGTTCAGCAAGGCTTTCTCCGGGGAGTCCATGTTCCAGAACATTTACACCGCGCAATCTGACGGCCGCATCGCGTTCGGCTCGAGCTTCCCCGGGCAAATCCTTCCTATAGAAATCAAGCCCGGCCAGGAGTTCATCGCCCAAAAGATGGCCTTCCTTGCCTCCGAAACCAGCGTCGACATCGCTGTGCACTTCAGCCAAAAACTGGGTAGGGGTTTCTTCGGCGGCGAAGGCTTCATCATGCAGCGCCTCAGCGGCGAGGGCATGGCATTTATCGAGTGCGACGGCTCGCTCGTGCGCTATGAATTAGCCGCTGGCCAGCAGATGGTTGTCGACACGGGCAACGTGCTCGGCTTCACGGGAGGTGTGAACCTGGAGGTTCAGCGCATACAAGGCGCAAAGAACGTAATGTTCGGCGGCGAGGGCCTGTTCAACACGATCCTCACCGGCCCGGGCACCATCTTCCTTCAGACGATGCCGCTCGCAACACTCGCCGACACCATCGCCACACACCTGCCTGCGCAGAACTAACGGTGCAAACCCACACGAAAGAACAGCTTGGCCTGCGTTACTTTCACACCCTATAGGTAGTGCTCATGCACCGTCATTCTGAGGAGCCAAAGGCGAGGGATCTCCTGCCACTGGACTGTGTCAACACAACGGGGGAGATCCTTCGACTCCGGCCTTCGGCCTCCGCTCAGGATGACAAAAAGGGGCCGTTGCGGGCTCCGCTCGGGATGAGCGTTACCATGGCTGGGCACAAGAACGCCTCCAAAGCGGAGGCGTTCTTGTATCTGCTCTATCACGCAGGCGCGCTTCTTGCGTAGCCCGTTCTTATAGTTCGCGATTTCGCTTCTTGGCAACAGCCGCAATCGTTCCACTTGACGCCAGCAGGAGCAAAAGCGCAAAGATCGGAGGGGCAGAATCCTCCGTTTTCGCCACCTTGCTTGAACTCGATGCTGTTGTGCCGGCCACCTTGCTTGAACTCGATGCTTTCGAGGTCTTTTTGGCCGTCTGATTGCTGGAGCTACTTGGCTTGCTTTGCTCGTTCTTCTTCCACTTCGCGGTCACAGTCAGGTCGGACGTGACATTGCTGAAGTCGGTGTCCCAGCCGTCAAAGGTGTAGCCCTTGCGGGTGGGATCGGCGGGCGCCGTGGCGGCCTTGCCGCTCTCGACGGTCTGCGTGTCCAAGGTGTTGCCCAGCCCGTCCACGAATGTCACGGTGAAGACCGCAGGTGCAGGAGGCTCATTCTTCTTCCACTTCGCCGTAAACGTATGGTCGCTATCCGCATGGTATTGCTGCTTTGGCTGGTATTCTGACCCCTCCCAGCATTCGAAGGTGTAGCCGTCCCGCGTGGGAGCTGCGATGATCTCGAAGTCGGTTTCGAGGCCTACCTCGAACTTCTTGATGTCGTTGCCACCCTCTGTCCATGTGCCGCCGTTCGGGTCGAAGGCAAGCTCCGGCTTGACCTCGTGCTCGACTCCGTACATATCAGCAATCGCCAATTTGGCCTCAACAGACTCTATGCCCAGATTCGAGTATTGGTCCTTTACCAACTTGGCATTTGTCTTCTCGAGCATAAACGGCATATCTATCGCCCCCGAGGTCCCCCCGAACGGGTCGTTCTCCAATGTGACAAACAGCATCCCCTCAAGCGTGTCGAGGGCAATCGGTATCGTGTTACCGTACACGTAGATGCTCTTCGCATTTCCGTTGTCATCGAAGATCAGCTCTCCCACTCCCAGGTTTTTGCCGTTTGGGTTTTTATCGTCTACGAGCGAGAACGACGCAAAAACGGAGTGGTCTGTTGCGGCAATTGCAATGTGTTTTTTCCCATCCGAATCCTCCACGGCATACCACTGCCCATCATACTTCGGAATGAGGTAGGAAGAGCTGGTGCTGGTCATGTAGTCCTCAGAGGAGGCACCCGTTGCACTGGAATCTGCGTTGCCGTAGAAGACCATGGTGGGGTTTTTGAAGGGCTCAACTGCAGTTCCTACTGTTACGGTAAGAGCCGGAACGTCGATAACGCGCTTTGGTGT
>CAMORQ010000083.1 GCA_946623915.1 uncultured Coriobacteriaceae bacterium
CGATGATGCTGCGGTCGTGGTCGAACGCGGCAGGCCAGGCTGGAGAAAACGGCTCGCTCGTCAGCTTCGCGCGCGTCTTTTCGCCGACCATGGAAGGCAGCGCAAAACTGTATCCCATGTCGAAGGGCACGCTGGTGGTGAACACCTGGTGTTCCTGCAGCGAAAGGCGCTTGAGCAAGAACTCGCTGACCACGGCAGACAGCGGCCGCTTTGTTTCCAGGCGCACCGGCAGCAGACGGGCGCGCTTTTTCAGGATCTTCTTCATGTAGGAGCGGTAGTCGTCGTCGGACTCGTCCACGCCTTCGTTCACATCGATGTCGGCGTTACGCGTGACGCAGACGATGTTGGTGTGCTTAACCTGGTACATCGAAAACACCTGGGGCACGTAAGCTTCCAGCGCGTCTTCGAGCAGGATGTAGTTGAAACCCTTGCCCGGCAGCTCGATAACGCGTTCTGCCTGATGGGGAAGGGGAATGATGCCGATCATGGTCATGTCGGCACCCATTTCTTTCGCCACGCGGCGCGCTTCTTTGCGCGCTTGGCGCTCTGCCGGCGTCATGTCCTTCGTGGGCTTGCTTTCCATCAGGCGGACGATGATGTAGATAGCGCCGTCCTCCAGATGCGGGAAGGGATGACGCGCGTTCACGACCTGGGGGAACAGGTAGGGCAGCACGTCGTTTTCCATATGGGTATCGAGCGCGGCGCGCTGTTCGTCGGAAAGCGTGTCGGCCGTGTGGCGTACGACGTGCGATTTGGCCAGGCGCTGCTCGAGCTTGTTGAAGATTTCTTCCTGAATCGGATACAGCTCGTGGCAGCGTTCGTAGATGGCGTCGAGCTGCTCTTGGGGCGTCATGTTGGACTTGGTGTCGCGAATCTGCTTGTTGACGATGGAAAGGTCGGTGAGGCTGCCCACGCGGACCATGAAAAACTCGTGCAGGTTCGAACTGAAGATGCTGACGAACTGCAGGCGCTCAAGCAGCGGGACGCTTCCTTGGCGCCCCTGGTCGAGCACGCGTTCGTTGAACGATAGCCATGATAGTTCGCGGTTCTGCATGTAGGAAACGTACTGCTTCTTGCGAGGATTCCTCTGCCGTTTAGCCATCATGTTGCTGCTCCTATCCTTTCATGTCAGGCGGGAAAATTGTATCGCATTTGCGTAATCACGGTAGTCGATTTGCGCCCTCTTTCAGGTGAAAGGCAGGTAGGACCCGCTTCGCAGTCGGCGGGTTTCATTCAGCGGTTTCGGCGGTCTTTCGGTCGGGAACTATGTCGCGTTCGTCGATGGATTGCGAGAGGCGTTCGAGTTCGGCGACGGAGTGCACGTCGGTTTTCGCGTAGATGTTGCGCAGGTGGGAGCGCACGGTGTTCACGCTGACCACGAGGTCCTCCGATATCTGTGCGGGCCGCCTGCCCGCAAGTGTCAGCTGCAAGATCTCTGTTTCCTTGGGCGTCAGGTCGTGGCGCTGCGCTATGACGGAGCAGCGGCCCTTCAGTTCGATTTGTGCGAACTTCTGCGGCGTCATTTCGCGGCGCATCCCCCAAAGCTTCGCTGCCTGGCGGTCGTTGCCAATCCAGAACGTGGCGGCCACGAGCAGCAGGAACACGCCCACGCATGCCCATATGGTCTGGAACACTTCGGCGGGAATGACCTGGACTTGCGGCTGACACAGCAACGTCCCCATCATTTCGAAGAAGAATTGCACCGCAAGGGCGACCGCACCAACGAACACGATGGAGGCGCCCGACTCCCGGGCGACGGCAATGATGCAAAGCACGAGGATGAAACGGTAAAAAGACTGGCGATAGCCTTCCGGCGTCGAGACGGCCGGCTATGCGAACGATGCGCGCAGCAGGTCGCTGGCGAACGGAATCAGGTTGCGCGCTTCTTCGGTGCGCAGATACGAAGGGTCCAGGTCGTTTTCGCCAAGCCGGACGCGGTCGAGTGCGTCGGCGTCTTTGAAGATGTGGTAGAACAGCACGGGGTCGGCCAGGGTGCCTTCGGGCAGGATAGCCGCCAGATCATCGATGCCCAGATTCGGCAGCTGGTTGCTGTCGAATGCGGCACGGATTGCGGCTTCGCCTTCGCTGTCTTCCCGGTCGTGCCATTTCACGGCAAGATACGTGCGCGGGTCGAAGCGCACGTCGCTTCCTGCGGCAGTGCGAAACGAATCTTTCTGCATGCACGCCTGCGCGTAGTAATCCGCAGCGCGTTTGCCATGCCCCTTGTCGAAATAGGGGTCTTTGCGGCGCGAGTCGTGGAACACCGATGCCATGCATAGCGCGTTTAGGTCCGGTTCACTAAGGCCATGCGTTGCGCCCAGCCGCAAGGCGAGCACCATCACGCGCGCCCAATGAGGGCGGAAGTGAATGGCGCCCCCGGTGGTCCATGGGTCCAGATCGACGTTGACGAATTCAAGCCACTCGGCGAACAGGGACCGGCACGGTGCGGGCGCGAATTGCCCCAATGCGTCAAGGGGCTCGTCGGCCACCTTTTCTGCCTGTAGATCCATGCGTATGATTTCCGCGAAGTGCTCGTCTTCCATGAGCTCGTCCCAGGATGCGCCCATCTTTTCCAGCTCGTCTGCAAAGTGCGCAGCCACCGTGCCGTCTGGCCGGTACAGCGGCGTTACCTTGTAGTGGGCCGTCCCGTTGGTGTGGCTGTTATTTGGGTACTTCATGTGCTCTTAGCATATCAGTTTTGCTGCGGCGCCATGCCCTTACTCCACACGTTGGGCGGCCATGCGCGCCACGCGTTTGGCAAGCGCCATGATGGTCAGCGTGGGCGGTATGCCCATCGACTTGGGTAGCAGACTCGCGTCCGCCACGTAGAGGTTCGCGGGCAGCGACTCGTGGTGCACCGGGACGATGGGCAGCTGCCCTTTCAGGTAGAGCTTCAAAGGGTAATAAAGCGTGTTGAACGCCGAGACGAAGCCCGTTTCGGTGTCGCCGACGATCTGTGCGGGCCGCACGATGCTTACCGGGAGGTGCGAAGCGGCGTCGCACACCAGCTGCTCGGCGCCGAATTTGCTGTGCTCGTAGAGGCTGTTGAACTCGGTGGGCACCAGCTCGTCTTCGCCCACAACGCCTTCGCGCACTCCTGCGACGTAGGCGGTGGATACATGCACGAGATGCTGGAGCGACCCTGCACGCATGGCTTTGGTGGCGAACAGCAGCACGTTCATCGTGCCGCCGACATTCACGTCCGCGAAGCGCTGGGCCGTTTCGTTCACGCCGATTTCCGCCGCCGCGTGCACGATGTGCGTGGTTGTGCGGGCGAGCTCGTCGTATGCCTCGCGCGAAAGGCCGAAGCGTTCGGCGCAGATGTCTCCGCATACTACGTGGATGCGGCCGCCGATTTCGCAGGCAAGCTCCGTGCGCTCCCACCACAGCGAAGAGAGCCGTTGGGTGCAGTCGTCCACGCTGCTTCCGCGCATAATCACGCAGACCTGCTCGAAGCCGTCCTCGATCAGGTTGCGCACGACGAAACTGCCTAAAAACCCACTTCCCCCCGTCACGAGGGCGTGCTTCTCCATGTTTCACCCTAACTGTGCGTTCGCGATTCGCCCGACGGCTTCTTGTCGCCGGGAACAGGTGTATTTGGGTTGTGGGTATGGTAAAGCGCTCGAATGCGAAGGCAGGTTGCGGGAGACGCCAAATACTCCTAGCGTGTCACGTTCGCGTCAACGCGGATGGAGGTCTTGTGGCGATTGCTGCATTCGATTGTGCGGTACACGGCGCATGCGGTGGCCGGTTCTTTCTGCCCGCTTTGTCGGAATGTGAAGTACGTCACACCTGTCAAACCTTGCTTCAACTACAATGGGCTTGACGTTTTGCGTGATGACAAAACCGCCGAAAGGGAACAGAACATGCTTATTGGAATCCCGAACGATACCGCCCGCCAGGCCCTGGTTGCGGCTACGCCCGACACGGTTGTCAAGCTGGTGAAACTGGGCTACGACGTGTGCATCGAAACCGGCGCAGGCGCCGCCGCGAGTTATTTCGACGACGCGTACCGGGCTGCTGGCGCACATGTGGTGAATGCGGCAAGCGCGTGGGGAGCCGACATTGTGCTCGCGCTCGACGCGCCCGCGCCCGATTCGCTTTCCGCGCTGCGAAGCGGCTCTACGCTTATCTGCCGTATGAATCCAGGTGCGAACCCCCAGCTCGTGGATGCTTTGGCAGCTCGCAACATCACCGGTCTGGCGATGGATGCCATCCCGCGCCTTTCGCGTGCGCAGTCCATGGATGTGCGTTCGTCGATGATGAACATTGCCGGCTACCGTGCGGTGGTGGAGGCCGCCAGCGCGTTCGGCCGCACTTTTGGAGGACAGGTTACCGCTGCGGGCAAGACCAATCCAGCGCGCGTGTACGTCATCGGCGTCGGCGTTGCGGGTTTGGCAGCCATCGGGCAGGCGGTTGCCATGGGCGCCGAAGTATTCGCCACCGACGTGCGCGCCGATGTAGCCGACCAGGTGGAAAGCCTGGGCGCGACTTTCGTTGAGATTCCCGTCAAGCAGGAAAGTGCGGACGGATACGCGCGCCCCCTCACCGACGAGGAGCAGGCGCAGGTGCTGGACGTCTACGCCGAGCAAGCCGCGAAAAGCGACATCGTTATCACGACGGCGGCCGTGCCGGGGCGCGCGGCGCCGCTGCTGCTGACCAAGGCGGCTGTGGCCTCCATGAAGCCGGGGTCGATCGTGGTCGACATGGGCGCCAGCGAACTTGGGGGCAACTGCGAGCTGAGCGCGCCCGGCAAGCGCGTGCGGCTGAACAACGGCGTGACCATCCTCGGTCCGACCGACCTGCCCGCTTCCATGCCTGCGCAGGCGAGCCAGCTGTATGGGCAGAACATCGTGAATTTCCTGAAGCTGTGCACGCCCGGCAAGGACGGCGTCCTCGAACTCGATCTGGACGACGATGTCGTGCGCGGCGTGACGGTGGCACTCGATGGGCAAGTGATGTGGCCCCCGCCGCCCATTGCCGTGTCGGCGGCTCCCACGAAAACCATTGTCACGGATAGCGCCGATACCGAAGGTGCCGCCGATGAGGACGCGGCTCCCGATATGCTGGACCGCTTGGCCAAGCACTGGTGGCAAGTGGCGGCCGCAGCGCTGCTGTGCGCGTTGGTGCTGGCGGCGCCAGCGTCCATGACCGTGCATTTCACGGTGTTCGCGCTTGCGTGCGTGGTCGGCTTCTACGTGATCACCGCGGTCGAGCATAAGCTGCACACGCCGCTTATGTCCGAGACCAACGCGATTTCGGGAATCATCATCGTGGGCGCCATCGTGCAGATGGCCACATCGGCTAACCCGCTGGTCATGGCGCTTTCGTTCATCGCCGCCGCCATTGCCGCCATCAACATCTTCGGTGGCTTTTTGGTTACGGCGCGAATGCTGAAGATGTTCGAAGGGAGCTCTGAGTAACATGCGTTTCCTTGCTGCCTTCCAAAATCTCGCCTACATCGCAGCCGCGTTGCTGTTCATCCTCGCCCTGGCTGGCCTGGCTCGGCAAAAAACCGCAGTGCGCGGCAACATACTTGGCGCCTGCGGCATGGGCATCGCCCTCGTCGCGACCATTGCCGCTTCGGGTGGAGCGGCTGCGAACCTGCCGCTCTTCCTGGGAGCGGTCGTCATTGCGCTTGTCATCGGTGCGGCGGTGGGGGTGTGGCGCGCACGTAGCGTGGCCATGACCCAGATGCCCGAACTTGTGGCGATGCTTCACTCGTTCGTGGGCGCCGCGGCGGTGCTCGTGGGATGGAATTCCTACATAATGCAGCCGGGCGGCGCTCTGCCCGATGCGGCCGAAAACGCCTTCCACCTCGGCGAGGTCGGCCTTGCCGTGCTCATCGGCGCGGTCACACTTACGGGTTCGATCGTCGCCTTCCTCAAGCTTTCGGGCAAGATGTCCGGCAAGCCGCTCGTGCTTCCTGGTCGCAATTGGATCAACCTGGGGGCGTTGGTGTTGTGCGCGTTGCTTATTTGGCAACTTATCACGACCGACGGCTTCGTGATGGGCGTGGCGTTTCTCGTGCTTATCACGGTGATTTCGCTGCTGCTGGGCGTGCATCTGGTCGCCGCCATCGGCGGAGGCGACATGCCCGTGGTGGTGTCGATGCTCAATTCCTATTCGGGTTGGGCGGCGGCCATGGCGGGATTCACGCTGGGCAACGACCTGCTTATTATCACGGGCGCACTCGTGGGTTCGTCGGGCGCGTACCTGTCCTACGTCATGTGTCAGGGCATGAACCGTTCGTTCGCAAGCGTGATCCTAGGCGGCTTCGGTGACGGCGCGACGGCCCAGGTGGGCGAAGCGAAGGATTACGGCACGCACACCGAAACCACGCCCGAACAGGTGGCCGACCTGCTGCGCGAGTCCAACCGCGTGGTCATCGCGCCGGGTTACGGCATGGCCACCGCTCAGGCACAATTCCCCGTGGCCGATTTAGCGCGCAAGCTTACCGACGCCGGCGCGGAAGTGGTCTTCGCCATCCATCCCGTTGCGGGTCGTATGCCTGGGCATATGAACGTGCTGCTGGCGGAAGCGAAGGTGCCCTACCGCATGGTGTTCGAGATGGACGAGGTGAACGACGACTTCGCCGATGTGGACACGGTGCTGGTCATCGGCGCGAACGACACGGTCAACCCCGCCGCAGAAACCGAGCCGGACAGTCCCATTGCGGGCATGCCCGTGCTGCGTGTGTGGGAGGCCGAAAATGTCGTCGTGTTCAAGCGGTCGATGGGCAACGCCGGCTACTCGGGCGTGGACAACCCGCTGTTCTATGCAGACAACACTTTGATGCTCCTTGGTGATGCCAAGGAGTCGGTCGAAGCAATCCTCGGGGCTCTTTAGGCATCCCGCATGCAGGGTATCCTCTTCGACAACGATGGGACGCTCGTCGACACGTACGATTTGATTCTGTCGAGCATGTGCCATGCGACGAAGGCGGTTCTGCGGTCCGAGCTGCCCGAAGCCGAGCTGATGGCAAAGGTGGGCATTCCCCTCTACGACCAGATGCTGCTTCTTGCTGAAGGCGACCCGGCGCTTGCACAGGAATTGACCGACGTCTACCGCGCACACAACCATGCGCATCACGACCAGGTCGTCTGCGTGTTTCCAGGCGTTGCCGAAGGATTGGTGCGGCTGCAAGAAGCCGGGATCCGTTTGGGTGTGGTCACGGCAAAGCGGCATGCGCTCGCTCAGCGTGGCCTGGAGGTGGCAGGCGTGTGGTCCTTTTTCGACTGCCTGGTGGGCCCTGACGATTGTCCGCGCGCCAAGCCCGATCCCGATCCGATTCTTTTCGGCGCCGAACTGCTCGGCGTGCCCGCGCAAGACTGCTGGTATGTAGGGGACAGCCCCTTCGACATGCAGGCCGGCAATGCAGCTGGTTGCACGACGGTGGCCGCGTTATGGGGCATGTTCGCCCCCGACGTGCTGGTGGCAGAATCCCCCGACCTTGCATGCGCAACGTTTTCCGACATGGTGGACCTGGCACTGTCGTAGCGCGGGCAAT
>CAMORQ010000084.1 GCA_946623915.1 uncultured Coriobacteriaceae bacterium
AGCCGTCTCGTCGAGCGGCGCGGGAAATGTTTCGTGGTTAACATTGATTCCAATGCCAAGGCTGACCCACGCCAGATCCGATCCTGCAAGTTCCATCTCGCATCGGATGCCGCACAGCTTGCGCCGCCAATGAGCATCATCGGTGGCAAGCACGTCGTTGGGCCACTTGATGCCCACAGGAAAGCCCAGGCCGGAAAGCGCTTCGGCCACCGCAACGGCAGAAGCCAAGGTGAACCAGGGAGCATTCCGGGCGGGAAGACTCGGACGCACAAGAACCGTCATCCACACTCCGTCGGAAGACGACGCCCAGTGCCGCACATGGCGGCCAAGTCCGGCACTCTGTGTTTCGGCCACGGCAACAAGGTGGTCTTCGCCGGGCCGTTCTGCAGCCAGGCGCCGAGCCTCGTCCATCGTGGAAGCGACATCACCCACAAGAAATACCTGCCAGGGATGCCCCTCGCGCAGACTGGATTCGATTTCACCCTGTGTGTACATGTTGCCATCCTATCACCAGGACACGGGAGACGATGTGACGGAATCTGCGTTTTGCCATCACATAATGTTGCTAGGTGTGCGACGGTCGAGAGCTCTGTTGCGGAAGAAAACCGCCCAGTTCACTGCCAGAAACGCCAGGTTGATGAAGTAGACGACGAGCACCCAATTCACATTGTCGCCAACGAACTTAGCAGCAACACCGGCCACGTACCCTAACGTAATGAGTGCAAGGAATGTCGCCGATGTGCCGACAGCGGTGCGCGATCGCCACGCCTTAAGCGCATTAACCGGCCAGGAAAGGCCGAAACATACCAGCATGATAGCCTCAAGCACCGAAGCCATACTCTTCCTCTCTCTCGATACTGGCGCAGTCACTACCGCACTCAAAAGGGTGCCGCTTCCACCCAGGGCGAGGCCACCGCAGTGCGAGGCCGAAGCAAGGCGAGGCCGGGCGCGGGGCTACACTCCACCGCAGGGTGAGGCCGGCTGCAGGGCTCCACCGCAGGGCGAGGCCGGGCGCGGGGCGCGCAGCCACGTCCTTCGTTCGCGTTCTTCCCTCCCCCTAGGTCCAGCGAACCGGGCAGCCGCCACCAAACCACAAGATGGTTGAAGAACGCGGACTATGGCTGCGCGCCCCGCGCCCGACCTCGCCCGTCCCGCAAGTCAGCACCCGCAGTTCGGAACCCGCAGATCGGCACCCGCAGGTCAGCACCCGCAGGTCGGCACTTAGCGCGCTAGCGGTTCACGACAGCGCGCACCTGCTGAGCCACAAGCACAGCCACTACGATCTTGCAGAGGTCAACCACGATGAACGGCGCGCAGCACGTGAGGAACGCGACCTCAATGCCCACCTGCGCTACAGCCATGTACTGGATCATGCCGCACACGTACGAGATGGCGGTGAACAGAACGCCGGCCAGCACTTCAACACCGGCGCTGCGCACAAAGCGAACGACTTTCGCCCCAGTTCCCTGGACGATTTCTGCACGGGCGGCAGCGCTATGAACGTCCCAATCGGTACGGGTGCGGACGAAATGCAGCAAAGCGACAGCGGCGGACACGCCGAAGATATAACCCCACAGGAAACCGCCGGTCGGACCGGCCAGCACGCCGATGCCACCGCGCATGCCCGAAAACACCGGCACGCCCACCGCCCCCAACAGCAGGTAGCCGGCGATTGCGGCAATCGCCTCACGCGGTTTCAGGACAACGATGGCGAATGTAATCGCGAACATCTGCAACGTGAAGGGGACCGGGCCAAGCGGCACTGTAATCCAGGCTGACACCGCGATGATGGCGATAGTCAACCCGATGAACGCAATAGAGCGCGTGCGGGAAGAGTCTTGCGTCACTGCAGCCGCCCCATTCGATCCTAAAATGCTCATGTGCATCTCCTTCCAGAGGCCGAGCTATATTCTACGCAACAACAATGAAACTTATACACCATATTTGTATTATCCAAATGTGACAGCAACGACGCGTTGGTGTCACATTCCGCAGGTTGAGCGACCTATCCGATTCCGAGTGCCTGCATGACCAGAAGCGCTATGGTCAGAAGCGCCACGATACCTACCGTCGCCCACAGCAGGATGCGCGTTATGCGGTTGGCCACGTAGGCCTTCATCACGTGCTTGTCGGCAACGATGAGCGCCATGAACACCAGCAGCACCGGCAGGATGATGCCGTTAAGGAACTGCGCGAACAGCATGACCCCCATCAGGTCGATATTGGGCACAAGCACCACGAGCGCGCTGAAAATGATGATGAAGGTGTAGATGGATCGGAACTGCGGCGCTTCCTTGAAACTAAAATCCACGCCCGCTTCCCAGCCAAAGGCTTCGCAGATGACGTAAGCGCTGGTCAAAGGTAAAACGCACGCGGCCAAGAAGCTTGCCGAAACCAGCCCTACCCCGAACAGGACCTTCGCGTAATCGCCGGCGAACGGAGCCAGCGCCATGGCGGCGTCGGACGCGTCTTCGACGTGGATACCCGCTGGGAACAGCACCGCGCCGGTGGTCACAATGATGAACCACGCCACCAAACATGCCGCAATCGTTCCGCTGACGGCGTCCACGCGGATGGATAGCATTTCGTCGGTGGTCGTGCCTTTTTCGACCACGTTGCTCTGATAGTAGAACATCATCCACGGCGCGATGGTCGTGCCGATAATCGAAATGACCAAACTGACGAAAGCAGTCTGAGGAGGAATCTGCGGAACGAACGTGCCCTTAATAGCCGCCCCCCAATCTGGCCCCGCCATGAACGCCGCCACAATATACGTGACGAACACGAACGACAAGATGAGGAAGACGCGCTCGACGCGCTGGTAGTTTCCGCCGGATATGAGCAGCCACACGGCCACTGCCGCCACCAGCACGCTGATCCACGTGGGCACACCGAACATGTTCAAGCCGCTCGCAATGCCTGCGAACTGGGCGAACGTCGTTGCAACGTTGCCGATGAGCAAAGCGAGCATGGCGAGCGCGGTCGGGCGGATGCCGAACTTTTCGCGGATGTTGGCCGCAAATCCCTTGCCGGTGACCGCACCCATCTTGCCAGCGGTCAGCTGCACCACCGCAAGCAACACGCACATGATGGGCAGAATCCACAGGCCCTGGAAGCCGAAGTCGGCACCAAGCGTCGAATACGCCGCAATGCCGCCGGCGTCGTTGCCCGCCATCGCCGTAACGATGCCTGGCCCCATGGCCGCTAGAATCAGCAACAGCCGGCTCTTCTGCTTCACCGCGGGCGCCTCTCCTACCCCAGCAGCTGCAGGGTGGCCGCCTGCGGTGTCGGCTGCATCGGCGGAATCCGCATCTTGCGAAGCGCCCTCGCCATGCTGCATGGCCGCCGCCACTTCCGGTTCCATGGCAGCCGCTGCGCTCAGGCCTTCCGCAAGCGCCTCGTCTCCGCGCTCTTCGGCTGCGGCCAGAACTTCTTCGGTTGTCTTCACGGGCGGAGTCATGTGCACTCCCCTATCCGAAGTATCCTGAAATCTGCAACACGGCGAGCGTGTAGAGGACCAGGCCGATCAAACCGCCTACGACGCCCGCCGCCAAACGCGTGGTGTTCGCGTTCTTGGTTTCCTCGGCGTCTTCTTCGATGACGTCGAAAGCGTCGTCGAACGTGACGATGCCCAGCATCTTGCCGTGCTCGTTGACCACGGGCATCGCGAGCAGGTTGTACTTGGAGATGTCGTCCGCCACGTCGTCTTCGGGCTCGTCGGGCAGCGCCGTTATCAGCTCGGTGAACATTATTTCGGACAACGGCGTTTCGGGAGCCGCCAGCACAAGCGTGCGCAGCGAAAGCACACCCGCGAGCTTATCGTAGTCGTCGGTCACGTAGAGATAGTGCACAGTCGGGTGGTCCTCGGGCAGATCGCGCAGGGCGCGCACCGCATCCTCGACCGTGTCATCTTCTTTCATGGCGACGAACTGGGTCGTCATCATGCCGCCGGCCGTTTCGTCGCGGTAGCCCAGCAGCTTGCGGATGTCTTCGGCATCTTCCACGCCCATCAGCTGCAGCAGGCGTTCTGCCTTTTCGTAGGGCAGGTCGCGCACGATGTCCGCGGCGTCGTCGGGATCCATGCCGGAGAGCAGCTTCGCGCCGCGCGCTTCGTCCATGTCCTCGATGACGTCGGCTTGGAATTCGTCTTCCAACTCCGAGATGACGTCGTCGGCATGCTCGTCGTCGAGATGCGCGAACACGGCTGCGCGCTGAGCCGGATCGAGCTGCTCGAGGATATCTGCGACGTCGGCGGGATGCAACTCGGACAGGCGCGTGTGGGACACGGACAGCTGCACCTTCGACAGGTCGCGATCGAGCAGGTCCATGTAGTTCCATGCGATGATGTCCTCGTCGATGCGCTTGCCGAAAGCCCCCGCCACAGCCACGCCGGCGTTTTCGACCCACGGAGCCAGGCCGCGCAGGATGCCGCGCATGCCCACCTCGGCACCGAGGAGGCGCAGCTGCGTGCCCGATTCGGAAAGCTTCAGGTCGTTCACGCGAACGACTTTCATACCCTGCGTGTCGACGATTTGCCTGTTCAGCAGATCGCGTGCGAGCAGCACTTCGCGGTCTTGCAAGTAGCTGAACCGGATTCCCGTTGACTCGCACGCTAGGTGCACAGCATCGCCGTCGAACTCGCCGACGTACTTGCGCCAACTGATCATGAACGGCACGTTGCCCGGGCCTTTGAACGCGAGGCTGGTGACGCGCGGGAACACTTCGCCGGTCTGGATCGCCAGATCCGATATGGAGCCGATTTTCTCGCCTTCTGCGTCGATGACCGGCTTACCCAGCATTTGCGAGAGATAGAGCATTCATTTCCCCTCTGCTGACACGCATGTTAGCGCAAGCTCGCTCCTGGGCCAGGCGCCTAGACGCTTCCGAGGCCGGGCGCCTGATGGCTTGTGGACCGGGCGTCTGGGCGCTCCCAGGCCTGAACCTGGTCGCTCGCCCTCTGCTCTGCAGGGACGCGTGCGAGCGTCCGTTTCCTGCGCAGGCGTGCAAATGCGCGCCAAAATACGTGTCTTTTACCTGATAATTGCCACGTGTGCCAACCCTCCCGGTTCGCCCACGTGCGGGGAAACCGGAAGGCTAGCTACTGTGAGGTTTCGGTTTTCGAACCTTCACCAGAGTCCTTCCTAATAGATTTGCTAAAGCTTCGTAATGATAGCAAAAACGACTGCCTGTGCCAAGAACGCAATGCCCCTGCAGACTCACAAGCGACACACGACTTAGCGGCGACAGGTGCGGGAGGCGCGGCCGCAGGCGGCGGAGCGTGGGCAGCGGGCCGACCGTGGGCGCTGCGGCGGCGCTGCGGGCGCGGGCGGCGCTGCGGGCAGGGCGACCGCAAGCATGCAGGCGCGGCGACCGTGGGCGCTGCGGCGGCGCTGCGAGCGCGGACGGCGTAGCTGCTGCGGCGGCACCGTGGCGCTATTGCATCGTTTACGTCACGATTGCCGATGCGAAGCCCGCGTGAACGGCGTTTATTACGAGCAGAGGGCGCTTCCGTGCACCAAATGGCGCCTCGTGCGCAACGCGCACCGCATCACAGCCGCTTCGCAGAATCCGCCACCTGGGCTTTTGCGGATAACGCGGCTCCAAAACGGCATTTTCGGCCCTTGTGGATACGTATTGTCGGCCCACGAGGCGCCATTTGGTGCACGGAAGCGCCCTCAGCTCGTTCAAACGTTAAAAATGAGGGAAAACTACGCGATACTCCGCCAATAAGAAAGCATGCTCCATGCCTGCTTATTAGAGCTGCGAAGCACAGACCGCCAAAAGGCGGCTGCTAGGGTAAGAGGGAAAACGCCCCAAACAACCGGCTTCAGATTCGGGAACGTCGGTAGGGAGATGGTAGATACGCAAACGCTGGCAGGAGCACTCATGCAAACCGCCATACAACGCCATGCACAAATCCTGCCAATTGTGCGCGGCGCAGACCAGCCCGGAGACACGCCCGCTCGGCACACGCAATACTTCAAAGGGTTTCGCTTGGCGGGCGCCCGTCAGGAGCTTTTCCGACAGGCGCCTTCCACGCACCAGTCCGATCGAACAACGAGCAATACCCGCATATTGACGCCAATTAAGCCCGTCGGCTTGTCCACGCAGCCAACGACGGCCTTCGATGGCTATCAACGAGCAATCTACCAGGCATTTCGCTTGTACATCAGACTATCTAAGAGTTTTTTACTGAAGCTGCTTGTGTGCTTTCCGGGACATTTCTGATGTGTTTATTGACACATTTCTGGGGACTGGGACGACACATTTCCGGGTACTCGGTCTGCTACATTGATTTGTATGAAAGTTTTTATCAGCCACCAATCCGCCTATGCTTACTGGGACCAGGCAAGCTGGTTCCAACGTGCGCTCGGGTTATCGCGCGTCAAACATGTCTCGAACCTGGAATGCGGCAAAGACGCAATCGACATAGCGCTCAAGTTCGGCCTTGACGCCCCGCTGCACGTATTAGTACCCAATGCGAACCAACGTCGCACCCTCAAGCATGCACAAGGGCACGTCTGGAGTGGAGAGTTCCAATACGGCGACATGTGCACTGTCGACAATAGTATCTTGATTGCTTCGCCCGAATTCACGTTCTACCTTATTAGCAAGGGCATGACGCTGTCCGAATCTGCGCTGCTGGCCCTCGAAATGTGCGGCGGGTTTTCCACCCACTGGCCAAACGACGGCTACGTAAAACGTCCACCCCTGACAACAGTCGAAAAGCTACGTACGTGTTTCGCAAAGCATCGTGAGGGACGCACGCGTTCTCAGAGCACTTTGGCGCTTAATTGGATTACCGATGGATCGATGTCCCCCATGGAAAGCAAGCTGCTGCTCGCGCTTTGCCTTCCTCCGCGCTACGGTGGTTTCGGAATCCCATTGCCGACAATGAATCCGGAAATCAACTACAACGACATCGTTTCGAGCATGACGCATACCTCATTCTCCGAAGGTGACCTCGTCTGGGAAGACAGTCACCTCATTGTTGAATACAACAGCAATGAAAGGCATACAGGCGGAGCAAGGATCGCGCAGGATGCGCGAAGGGCGAATGGTTTGAAATACGCTGGGTACAATGTCATTACCGTCACCACAAACCAGATGAAATCCTTGGAGGACATCACTGTGCTTGCTCGGCAAATCTCCCGATTCCTTGGTAAAAGGTTCAAGCCCAAAACCCCTGCGCAACACAAAGCGCAGCTTAGCTTGTACAAAACACTGTTCCCCTGGTGGGATTACGTGGACTTCTACTAATTCAGCAATGTCGTGTGCCCAAGAAAGCGCATGTAGACTGTGCGTGTCCGAAGGCTACCGTGCCTGCAGCGCGTGCGGACATGGGAGCAAGGAGCTGCGGATCTGTGGAGCTGTGGGGCCAGTTGCTGCGGGGCGACCGCGAGCGTGCGAGGCGACCGCGAGCGTGCGGGGCGCCCCGGGCGCGGATGGCATAGCCGCTGCGGGCGCGGATGGCACGCGGGCGG
>CAMORQ010000085.1 GCA_946623915.1 uncultured Coriobacteriaceae bacterium
CCGACTCCGTCCCCGACGGCACGCCTGCCCGCGCGATGTGCCGGCCGACTCCGTCCCCAGCAACGCGCCCGCCCGCGCGATGTGCCAGCCGACGCCGTCCCCGACGACGCGCCCGGCTAAACCCAGATGCGGCCTTCGGGGCCCTTGTTCGGGTGGCTGTCGAGTATCGCGTCGGGAATCTCGGCCATGCCTTCGCGCAGCTCCGCGAGCATGTCGTCTTTGTCGGCGGGCAACTGCCCAAACACGGGGATGGGGTTGGATACGTGCAGCCCGTAGAACGTGCAGCCGTCCAATTCCAAACCCTCCAAAAATGCCATCTCTTCTTCGATGTACTGGCGAAGCGTACTTTCTTCGAATACGCCTGCTTCGACCTCCTGTGTCCACGGGGTGCCCGGGTCGGCGTGAAGCGGGGACACGAACACAAGTGTCGGGCGCGCTTCGTTGACGATGGCCGCATTGGCGGCGGCGTGCTCTTCGATGCGCTCGGGTCCCGCAGCCGCGTTGATGATGTTCAGGTTGAAGGGCATGCCCGCTTCGTGCAGGCGGTCGAACTGGGCCTTGGCTTCGGCAGTGGTGTAGCCTTTGTTCATGTGGGACAACACGTCGTCCAGACCCGATTCCAGTCCAATGTTGAAGTCCTTGTAGCCCAGTTTTGCCAGCCGGCTCAATTCCTCGTCTGTTTTGGAGGCGACGTTGCCGATGCGCGCGTAGCCGCCGATGGAGTTCAGGTTGGGAAAGCACCGGTGGGCTTTCTTCGCGATGCGTTCGAGCTGGTCGAACGGCAGGCAGAACGCGTCGCCGTTTACCAAGAAAATGCGTTGCGTGTAAGGAACGCGCTGGGCAGCTTCGATCAGGTCGGCTTCGACTTCTTCGATAGGCGAAACCGCGAAATCGACGTCGCGGTACATGCTGCAGAATGTGCATGCGTTGTGGCTGCAGCCCGTGGTCACCTGGACGAGCAGCGATTGCGCCTCGTAGGGCGGACGAAACGTGGTTCCCGTGTAGTGCATACTTCTCCTTCGGTCGGTTAGACCCTATTGTATCAACTGTGTCCCAGCTGTTCTGCATGTGTTGTTGGGGGCAGTGTCGTTTGACACATGAGGTCCCCAGCGACACGCCAGGTTACGCTTCATCCTTGCCGCCAGGAAGTACGTGGTAGAGCAGTAGCAGGAACGCATAGAACGAACCCAAGCCTACGAGCGTGCCGTCGAGGGCGGTGTCACCAGCGCGTTTGAGCGCCTTGTCCAGAGCCGGCAACAGCACCCAGACGGCCCAGGTGGCGATAACCGAGTAGAACAGCGAGTTCTGCAGGCAGATTTGCCCTTGGAAGTTGAACTTCATGTCGCGGTAGTCCCAGAGCTCGTAGTTGCGGTTGGCCACCATACCGGTCGCGTAGTCGATGGACGTGCAGGCCACTTGGTTGACCAGGAAGCTTGCCGAAAGCGCCAAGGGAAGCGCAATCGGTTCGGGAATGATGCCTTCTTCGCTGCGGGCGGTTATGGCTCCATGAACAGCGTTCTTGGCCGGCGTCAGCGCCAGTTCGGCAAGCACCGCGGCCGTGCCTTCGGCGGGGAAGGGGAAGAGCCATTGGTCCCAGAGCATGTGGTTTTCGCGGTCGTAGCCGCCTTTGAACAGCCCGTATTTGATGCCCGTGCAGAACAGCATTTCGCCCCAGTGGCCCACGAGTGAAAACACCATGTAGTACAGGCCGAGCTTGCGAGCCAGTGGGTACCACGGTGCGGAAAGCAGGGGGCCCGCAGTCGAGGCGCCGTTTGATCTTGGCGCTTTGCCGGCTGACCGCCCGCGTTTCCACGCCACTGCTGCGCCAAGCCCCGCAAGTGCGACCGACCCTGCGGCATGCACCACGGGCATAACGCGGTTGAACACCTTTTCGCGCAGGGAGTCCTTGTCCCACGTGCGGGTGACGTACGAGCCCTTCCGCAGCTTGTTCAGCGCGCCCAGCCCGATGGTCGCAGCCCCCGTGGCCGCTGCCACGGGAAGCGCGGCAGCCGATCGGCGGTGGGCAAGCCATGCTGTAAGCGCCGTGCCTACCGTGCTCGCGCCCGCCCGCCAAAAGCTCAGGTCATAGGGCAGCTTGTCGGGATCGGACGCCGCCGAATACGCATACCACGACCCTAGCATCTATCGCAACCTGCTAGGCCGAGTCGTGCAATCCATCCAAAGTCCTTTCGGTTCGCCAGAAGTCATTCCGTCGCATTTGATACGGAGTGCGCATCTGTTGTGTCTCATATCCGCAACCCTCGTTGTCCCGTGGGCAAGCGAGGGCGAGCGACGGTGGCCCGCGGGCGAGCGAGGGTGCCGTAAGACGGTTGGAGCAGCGAAGGGCTGGTCGGGGCGGTGAATGTGGCTGGAACAGCGAAAAGTGGGTAGGGGCGGTGAATGTGGCCGGGACGCGAAGGGCGGCCGGGACACGAAGGGTGGCCAGGACGCAAAGGGCGGCCAAAGGATGGCAGGGACGACGAGGTCGAAGGCGAGCGAAGGCTGCCGGACCCTTGGTCGGAAGCGCGTCCGCACAAAAGCCTTTCGGTGCCAGGTTCGCCCCGGTCAGGCGCACTCTGCAGTCACCGCGAAATCAAGAAGGACCTGCGTGTTGCAGGTCCTTCTTCAGGGAGGGGATGAAAGGAGGATGCGGACTCTAGGCGATGTCTCCTGCTGCGTGGCGCACAGCGTAGCGGCCGAAGGTGACCTGGCGTCCGAGGCAGTTGCCTACCAGATACACCGGGTAGTTGCCGCTGTAATAGCTGCCAGAGCTCGTGCCGACGACGTAGAGGCCTTCGATGGGCTGGTAGTTGTCGTCCACAGCCTGGCAGTGCTTGTTGATGCGCACGCCGTCGATGGTGGTCAGCAGGGACCCGCCGTACCATGCGCCGTAGAAAGGCGCTTCGCGGATGGCGGAAAGACGGTAGGCTTCCTTTCCAAACTGCGTGTCATCTTGGGCATCGAACATCTTGTTGTACTCTTCGATGGTCGCGAGGAACTGCTCCTTGGCGTCACCTTCGAAACCGAGCTGGTCGGCCAGGTCTTCGAGCGTGTCAGCTTTCATCATAAGGCCTTTGCTGATGTACTTTTCGTCGTAGGCTTCGTCGACGGTATGGCCGTTCAGCGTGCGCTTCCAGGTGTTGGCAGAGCAACCTTGCGTCTTGAAACGCTGCACGTCGTCGGGGGCGTTCACGTCGAATACCTGGCACCATACGCCACCCGGGCGGCAGGCCGCCGCATGGCAGATGGTGTCGTAGTTTCCGCTTTCGTTGCAGATGCGCTGCCCAAGGCGGTCCACCTTCAGGAAGGGCTGGCTTCCCAAGTTGAACTGGCCGCCCGTTGCCCACGTGCCCGCTTCTTCGTCGGTGTAGCCCGCGTCGACCCCAGGCTCCACGATGCCGCGGTCGAAGATCATGGCTGCGGGGTCGGTGTCCATGGCCGCACCTGCCCAGAGCGCCGCCTTGATGCCGGAGCCATCGTTGTTCTGATTGTAGTTCAGGCTGGTCACGCACTTGGGAACGATGGGATTGCGCGCTTTGAGCATGGCGGGGTTGGCCGGGTAGCCGCCGGTGGCGATAATCACGTTCTTGGCGTTGTACTGGATGTAGCCGTCGGGGCCTTCGCAGATGGCGCCGGTAACCTTGCCCTCTTCGTGCAAGAGCTTCACGAGCGCGGTCTTGTAGGTGACGTCAACTCCCTTGCTCGCCATGTACTCGGACAGCACTTCGACGTGCTCCACACGCGCTTCGGGACCCTGTACGCCCGGCTTTTCGACGTGGTGGCACTCGGGCGGCATGAAGTAGACGGTGCCGCCCGCTTGGTCGTTCTCTTCGTCGACGATGGCGGTTACTTCTTCGCCCAGGAAGTCGTTGTACAGATCCACGAGCCATTCCACCGTGGGGCCGGAATGCTCGACCCAGGTGCGTGCGACGCTCTGGTCGTTTTTGAAGCTCGCATAGCGCGCCCATTCGTTGAGCCACCGTTTTTCGTCGAAGTCCAGGTTGGCTTCTTTCTGGAACCGGCTGTGGATAGCTCCGATGTCGTAGTGGCTGGCGGCGGGCTCGGCGCCTTTTTCGATAATGGCGAAGTTCAGGCCCAGGTCGGCGGCGGTTGCGCCGGCGACGGCACCTGCCATGCCGCATCCGCAGATGAGCAGGTCGACATCGATCGTCTCGCCGATTTCGCCGATTTCGGGCTCTTCGCCGAGCCAATCGGTGGCGGCTCCCGCTGCGGTTTCGGCCTCGGCGGCAGCTTTGGCCTCTTTCACGTCGCTCGCCGTTACGATGGTGGGTTGCGCACAGCTGGCAAGTCCCAGCGCGGTTAAGGCTCCGGCGCCCGCACCAGTTAGGAACGCACGGCGGGAAATGCCGCTTTCGGTGGATTTGGTCATGGGTTTCCTCCTTAGTGGATGCAGCGATCTTGTGCGTGAGCCCGCTCGGAGGCTGCAGGCATCCTTGCGGGCTGCATCGGATTGTGCGGCTGCGGACGTCTGGTGTCACCGCCCCAATGGGGGCATTTGCACATAAAGTGCCTTATAGTCTGTGTTATTGCTGTGACCCCAATGGGGTGATTTTTGCAAAATACCTGTTAAGAAGCGTATGTCGCATATGCCTTTGAGCGTGTGCGTTATGGCAGGCGTTTACAATAAGTGTTGGAGGGTACATGGAAGGCAAACGTGCTACATACGGTTTCGGCCTGCTTGCATCGGGCTATCTCTGGGCGTGCGTTGCCGTGTTCGCGGCCCTGCGCTTATCGGGTGCCGCGGTCAACCACTTCCTTTACTCCGCCGTTGCCGACGTGTTCGGTCCGGCGCGTGAAATTGCGACGCTGCTCGGCGCTGTCGTCTATTTTGCGTACGCGTTTGTGGCGTTGCGCAACCCGCGTTCGCTGAACGCCAAAGCTATCACCGTGCTCTGCGTTGCTGCTTTCGGGTTGTTCGGGGCGTGCCTTGCGGCGGCGAATGCGTTTGCCGCCCCAGCCTTGTTCGTGCTCGCCCTTATGCTGCGCACGATGGCGTCGGCGTCGTTAGTGGTTCTATTCGGATTCTGCCTTCTTCGGCTGGATTCCCTTGTGCATGTGGCGGCTGTTATCGCGTTCGGCTTTCTCTTCAACTATCTGTGCACTCCCGCCATGCGCATTCTGGCGTCACCTGTCACCGCGATCGCATTCATGGTGGCTGCGGGTGTTCTGTGCTCTCTGTTCTGCGGCCATTTTGCCCGGGAAGGGATGGATCGCGTGCGGTTGTCGGAATCTGCCGGGGACATGGAGCTTGATGATCCCTGGTCGTTCGTGCAGCCGTCCCATGCGCTGTTCTGGTGCGTTTTGCTGTTCAGCACCGCAACGGGTTTCGCGCTGACGCTTGGCGAAGTGGGCAACGCGCCTGCGCAGATCACCATCGAAGGGTTCGCGATCGTGCTCGTGGCGCTGTATCTGGTGTTCGTGCACGACGAAAAACAAGAAGACACTTTGTTCTCTTTTGCGGTGTTGCTGGTTGCGGCAGGGTTGCTCGTGGCGCCGCTGACGATTCAGATGGACGTCATTAGCGTTGCCCCCAACACTCTCATTCGCTTCGGCGGGGATTGCTTCACGGTGCTGCTCTGGCTTGTGATAGCAGGCGTCGGGAAGCGCAACCTTTTCGGCATGCTGCCCGTGCTGGGCTTCGCGCAGGCGTACGGCAGCGTGGGAACCACCCTTGGCGCCATGGTCGGACATGCGACCAACGGCTACATCGCGGACAACACGATGGCGGCTGCGGCAGTTTGCCTGGGCATCGCATTCGTGTTCTTCGCGTTTCTGTGGGCAGGGTTTCGCACGTTCAGCTTCACCGAGACCATCAACGGGGTGCAGAAGCTATCCGTAGCCGACGTGGAGTCGGGCGCTGCGGCGGACGGCGCTGCGAGCGAAGAGGGTGGTGAAGTGGGCGCGGCAGCGGATTCTGCATCTGTCCAGCCGCCCCCGGACGCCATCGCGCAGTGCTGCGCAGAACTAGCTGCCGAGCACGGCCTTACCCCGCGCGAGACCGAGATCTTCCAGATGCTCGCGCGCGGGCGCAACGGACGCTTCATCATGGAGCACTACGTGATCAGCCGCAACACCACGAAAAGCCACATCAAGCACATCTACGCGAAACTTGGCGTGCACAGCCACCAGGAGCTCATCGACCTGGTGCAATAGGCGTGGGCGTGCGCGTATCAGTGGGGATGGGGTCGTTTGGCACACTCGCCCCCGCTGGCATCGTGTGTCAGTGGGGAGGGGCGTGCAAGCGAGAGGCGGCGCATCCGCGTGAGATATCTCCGTCGCCCCTCACGCGCGCGTTCCTACATGAGCGTCCCTTCTCGCGGGGTCCCTGCAGAGCCATGCTCGACGTGGACTACGAGGCGCATGTGCGCCCCTTCGCGCGAGGGTCTCCCTTCGCGCGCATCCCCTCTATTTCTGGGTCTGCTTCTTGGCGGCCTTTGCAGCCTTGGCGGCTTTCGCGGCTTCCTTGCTGCGCTTGGCGGCGTCGGCGATCAGCTCTTCCTGCGCGTTGCGCGCCGGCAGGCCGTTCTTGCCACGTGTGAGGACGCCTAGGCCCGTCCACTTGCGGTCGCGCTTCAGCTCGCGCAGCTTAACCGTGTCGGCGAGGCACGTGTCGATGTAGTGGAACACCTGCTGCTTGACGGCCTCGTCTTCGATAGGCCACGCGATTTCGATGCGCTTGTCCAAGTTACGTGTCATCAGGTCGGCAGACGACAGCAGCAGCGTGCAGTTTTCACGTGGGCCGAAAGCGAAGATGCGGCTGTGCTCGAGCAAACGCCCGACGATGGAGACGACGCGCACGTTTTCGGTGTGGTTCTTCACGCCGGGCACGATGCAGGAAATGCCGCGCACAAGCATGGTCACAGGCACGCCCGCCCGACTGGCTTCCGCGATCTTTTCGATGACATCCTTGTCGGTTACCGAGTTGGTCTTGAAGAACAGCCCGCACGGCTCACCGGCTTGCGCGAGCTCGATCTGCTTGTCGATGTTCACCAGGATGTTTTGCTTGATCTGCAGCGGGGCCACCCACAGATGGCGATAGGCGCGGCTCGTGGTTTCCAGGTTCATGTTGCGGAAGAACTCGGTCGCGTCCTTGCCAATCTCGGGACGGGTGGTTATGAAACTGAAGTCCGTGTAGAGACGTGCGGTCTTTTCGTTGTAGTTGCCCGTTCCCAGCTGCGTGATGTACTGGATGCCCTCTGGCGTGCGGCGCGTAATCGAGCAGATCTTGCTGTGAACCTTGCAGTCGGCGAAACCGTAGATCACCTGGGCGCCTGCCTCTTCGAACAGGTGCGACCATTCGATGTTGTTGCTTTCGTCGAAGCGGGCGCGCAGTTCGAACAGGGCCAGGACCTGCTTGCCGTTTTCCGCGGCGCGGATTATGGCTTCGGCCAGACGCGACTGGCTGGCCAGGCGGTATAGCGTGATTTTGATGCTGGT
>CAMORQ010000086.1 GCA_946623915.1 uncultured Coriobacteriaceae bacterium
GTTCCTGCCTCAACCACAAGGTTCTCCGAGCGGGCGAACGCTTCGTTTACCTGCAACGCCATTTCCACCTGCTCGCTACGGGGTTCATAGCTTGCATACATTGCGCCCGCGACGCCATTCGCTTTGAACGCCGCGGATACGTCTTCGTCAGTTGGGAACACGAGGGTGCTGTTGGGGTCTGCCGCTATATCCGCAGCATCACGGCGCGACATCCTCGCAAAACCTTCCACCATCTCTTGCCGCATGTGCTTCAACGAAAGCGGATTGGCATCTGCGTCGGCAAAATGCTGGAACACTTTCACAGTGGGCCATTGATCTGGCGGCGCCATGCCGGCAATGTGCGCAACAAGGTCGCGCGGCATCAAGGCCACAGCTGCAAGGAAAATGCGGTACACCGCACTCAACGCCGCCACGTCGTCATCGGCACGGTGCGTCGAAACAGGCGCGCCGAAAGCGCGGACGATGTCGATAAGACGATGCGATTTCAGTCGCGGGAGGGTGATGCGCGCCAAGTCGAGCGAATCGATCCAGACGTTGTTCGCCAACGAAGACCCTGCGGGGTACTTCGTGCAAAACGCCTTGTCAAAGGGCGCATTGTGCGCAACAAGGTCGCTTTCTCCCACAAATTCGACCAGCCCTGCCAGAGCCTCTTCCGCCGACGGCGCATCGGCAACATCGGCGTCGGTGATGCGGGTGAGGTGCACGATGTCTTCTGGGATGGGCATGCCAGGGTTGACGAAGGTGACGTACCAATCCACAATGCTGCCGTTCACCATACGTGCAGCCGCTATCTGCGTTAACTCGTCACGAGAATACGACACACCCGTCGTCTCGGTGTCGATGACCACCACACCAGCGTCTAAGTCGCCGAAATCTGCCTCTTCGGCGTACGAGCGAAGCTGCTGATATCTCTCCCTTATGCGCTTCGGCGTGGTTTCTATGATGTATGTTTCTAGCGAGTCTGTCATCAGTCTTGGCATTTCGTGCGTCGTTTCAGCCTATCATGGACTTGGCACTCTTGCGTGCACACGCACGCGCTCACAAGGAGAAAACATGCCTGTTGTACCGTATTTTGGGACTTATGGACGCTTTAGCGCAACGGATTCAGCGCAGCATCCCGTCCTCTTTGGCGCCGACACTTTGATCGGCGACGATTTGACCGTGCGCCTCGAGCAAAGCGCCAAAAGCGATACGGCCTGGCTAGACAACAGGTTCGGCGCCTGTATTGGGGCGCTCGATGCAGCCACCGTGGGACAATACCGGCTCTGCCGCGCAAAAGAGTGGACCACGCACGTGTTTCTCGCCTCTATCTATGCCACCGACAAAGAAGATGGCCTGTACTGGGGCGAAGTAGTGATCATAGCGTACCCATCCGCTTATGAGGAAAGCTTCGGGCCGTTCGCGCAGGGCGTTTCCGAAATGCTTTCAGACGGCATCCGCCCGAGCGTGGAGCTTCAGCAATCTTCGCTCAACGAAATACTGGAAACCAACGGAGCGTGGCGGCCAAGCGGCCGCGAACCTGCATTGCACCCTCGGGGAAGCGCCCTTGTGAAAGACCACCACAGTTTCAACGAGCGCATGGTCGAAGCAGCGCGAAAGCGCAACCCGGGCTGTCTTTTCGTTGGGTGGGCCTTCATCGTCTTTTTGGTGGCCCTTGCGGTATTTGCCCTGATGAAACTATTTGGTTTCTAGCGCATACTCGATTATGCGCGTGCACAGCTGCGCAAAACTCATGCCTGCCGCCGCTGCCGCGTCGGGCAGCAAAGACGTTGGGGTCATTCCGGGAATCGTGTTGGTTTCAAGCACCCAGATATCGCCGCTGTCTTCAACGATCATATCTGTCCTGGACATCCCTCGGCACTCGAGACATTTGTGAACGGCTATCGCCAAATCCTGGGATCGCTGCGTAATATCGTCCTCAAGAGGTGCCGGACACAAATGGTCGGAGCCACCAGGAGCGTATTTCGCCTCGAAATCATAAAAAGCACTGTGCGGAACAATCTGGATGACCGGAAGCGCTTCCGGCTGGTCGTTGCCCAAAACGGCGACCGTTATTTCCGTCCCAGCCACGAAACGCTCGACGAGCACTTCGTCATCGAGCGCAAACGCCTCGTCAAGGGCGCCCTGTAGCCCTTCAGGCTCTTCCACTATAACCACGCCAAGGGCGCTGCCTTCGGTGCCAGGCTTTACGACCAGGGGAAACCCGTGCTCTTCGGCGAAACCTGTCGCTAGCTCGAGCGCATTATGTCCACGAAAGAGGGTCGCCGATTCCGGAGTTGGAATGTTGGCACGCGCATACACAACCTTCGACTTCGCCTTGTCCATGGCAGTGGCAGAAGACCACACGCCAGGCCCCGTGTAAGGCAGGCCGAGCACTTCGAGCATACCCTGAAGCGTGCCGTCTTCGCCGCATTTTCCATGCATGCACAAAAACGCAACGTCGAAAGGCCCCTTCACGAGGGTCAGCAGATCTTCTTTGTTGGCAGGATCAAGCTGCGTCACGGGAAAACCGGCTTCTAGCAAAGCCTCCGTGGCACCAGCCCCCGAGGCTAGCGAAATCTCGCGTTCGTCGCTTGTTCCACCAGCTAGAACCACTACGTGAGTTTCCTGGGGAATAACCGTCATGCGGGCCCCTTTCCTGCCACAGAGCAACATCGTGCAATTAACATAGTGCTGAGTATAGCAAAGCGCAGTTGCCTATGGTGTGTCTTCGCACCTCGTGCAGCATTGGCACATTGGCGCTATCATGACATATGGAAGACAGAGATGCATTCTTCAATCTGCACATATTCGGCGCGTGGACTAGAGGACTTGATGACGGCCTTGGGCCAACCACGTTTTCGTACCGAGCAGCTTTTGTCCTGGCTATACGACAAGGCCGTTTCTTCCTACGATGACATGACCAATCTGCCAGCGTCCCTAAGGGAGCGTCTTGCTGCAGAGCACCCACTGCACTTTCCCCACATCGTCGAATCGCGCGTTTCGGCAGATGGCACCCGAAAATACCTGGTCAAACTGTCTGACGATGCGCTTGTCGAGACAGTCGGAATACCATCTGCTGGCCAAGACGGGCACTCGTCTCGTCTGACCGTGTGCTTTTCGACCCAAGTGGGATGTCCCATGCAATGCGCTTTCTGCGCGACGGGCACCGAAGGATTCACACGCAACCTCTTTCCAGGTGAAATCGCGTGGCAGATAGCATTAGTCGCCCGCGATTTTGACACGCGAGTAAGCAATGCAGTGGCCATGGGCCAAGGAGAGCCCTTTCTGAATTACGAAAACGTTGTTGCTGCACTACGCATCATCAACCATAAAAAGGCTCTGGGCATAGGTGCGAGACACCTAACCGTCTCCACCTGCGGCATCGCCGACAGCATCCGGCGGTTTGGAAAAGAGCCGGAGCAGTTTACCCTTGCTGTTTCACTCCATTCCGCCGTGCAAGAAACGCGCGATTTCCTGCTTCCGCGCTGCAGCGCTACCCCACTCGTTGCCCTGAAGGACGCCCTGGTTGAATATCAGCAATCCTCGGGGCGGCGCATTACGTTCGAATACCTACTCATCAAAGACCAGAATTGCTCACCAGCGCACCTCGATGCGCTCATAGACTACTGCAAGGGCCTTTCCGCACACATCAATCTTCTCACCCCAAACCCGGTTCCAGACAGCGGTTTTCTGCCATGCTCGCCGGACACAACACAGCAATGGATCGAAACGTTGTCGCATCGAGGCATCGAAGCGACCCTGCGTGCATCGCGAGGTGCCGACATCGACGGCGCATGCGGTCAACTGAAGAGCAACCGCACGTAAGACCCTTGCCGCGTAAAGCAGCTATTCTCCGACCATTTGGCTAAAGAGGCGCTTCAGGTCTTCTTCGTCTTTGAACTCGATTTCTATACGTTGCTTGCCGCGAGAACTCTTTACACGAACATTTGTTTGTAGTTTTTCCCGCAGTTCTTGGGCGACTTTTCGATATGATGCAGGTGTCTGTTCACGAGGTGCTTGCGGCGTGCTTGACGATTCCCCTCGCGAAAGGAGACGTGCGAGGTTTTCTGTGTCACGAACGCTCAGTCGTTCTGCTGCCAGGCGCTCAGTAAGCTTCGCCCGGCCCTCTGTCGTTGGAACTGAAAGAATCGCACGTGCGTGTCCCGCGGTGATCTTTTCCTCGTAAAGCAACTGCTGCGCTTCTTCGGGAAGCTCGAGCAGACGCAATGCGTTGGCAATAGTCGAACGGCCCTTCGAAACAACTTCGGCCACATCGGACTGCGTCATTCCTCGACGCTCCATGAGGCGCTTGTATCCATACGCTTCTTCTATGGGGTTGAGGTCGCTTCGTTGAATGTTCTCTATAAGAGCAAGTTCGAGGGCTTTTTCATCTGAAGCGCTTATTACCCTCACCGGAACTGTTTGCAAGCCTACAACCTTGCACGCCTGCCAACGTCTTTCCCCCGCGACAATCTGGTAAGAATCGTCCGCGATTCGGCGCACGACGATTGGCTGGAGAAGACCTTCTTTTTCTATTGATGCGGCAAGTTCTTCAATTTCGTCGGGCTTAAACTGCGTGCGGGGCTGATCGGGGTTTGGAGAAATACGATCTATCGAAACCTCATCCGTTGCCCGTGGAGCACGCTCAATAACTCCTTTGATTTCGACATGGTCATCTTCTTCTACATACGGCACACGCTCTTCTGCTTCAGCGGCACCTACTTCTTGTAGATGATCTGCCGTGTTTTCCTGCTGACTGGATTCGTTGTCATCCCCTTCTGATGCGGGGGTTTCATCTATATCCTGACTCGTCGATGTGCCGATTTCTTCAGCAGCATCGCCAATTAATGCATTCAGACCTCTGCCGAGACCACTCTTTTTGCCTTTAGCCACGTTCAATCACTTCCTTTGCCAGGGCAACGTAGGATTCTGCACCCCTACCGGTTGGATCGTATTCAGTTATAGGTTGTCCAAAACTTGGCGCCTCCGAAAGACGCACTGTTCTCGGAATGACCGCTTCGAACACTTTGTCTCCGAAGAACTCTCGTACTTCGTGTGCCACTTGTCGCGCAAGCATCGTGCGCCCGTCGTACATGGTAAGAAGGACGCCGAATATATCAAGTGAAGGATTGAGCGCATTTTTGACACGTTTCATTGAATCAAGGAGTTTTGTCACACCTTCCAATGCGTAGAATTCGCATTGGATAGGAATGAGCAGCTTGTCCGAAGCCACAAGGGCATTGATAGTTAAAAGCCCTAGTGCAGGAGGACAATCTATAAATATGTAGTCGTAGGTTCCTCGTAAGGCACCAAGGGCTTGCCTCAGCCGGTTTTCGCGCGCCATTTCATTTACCAGCTCCACTTCGGCACCTGCCAAGTCGATTGTTGCCGGTACAAGATCCATCCCCTGGCATACATCGGGAATAATAGCGTCTGTTGCAGGGATGCCTCCGAGAAGGATGTCGTATACGTCGTGCTCTACTTGACTCTTGTCAATGCCAAGTCCGCTTGTCGTGTTTCCTTGAGGATCCATGTCGACAACGAGAACAGCTTTTCCTTGAGTGCCTAGGGCAGCAGAAAGATTAATGGCTGTTGTCGATTTGCCAACACCACCCTTCTGGTTGATGATGGCAATGATTTTTGTTTCACCTATGGTGTGTGTAACAGGATCTTTGTCACTGAAACTCTTAATGGGAGTGCGCTTTATGGGCGGCATCTCCTCGGAAGGGGTACTAGAATCGTCTCCCTCGAATGTTGCCTCACCAGGGCGAGACTCGGTTTCATGGACACCATCGGACTCTGACTCGACGCCGCGATCCACTATCTCGCTGCTAGGTTGATTTTCCTGCAATGAGCTTGTTTCTTCTTTGATTGAGTTCTCGTCTGAAATTGGATTGACGGGCGTCTGATTAGGAGAGGTTGTCGTGTCCCTTTTGCGTTTAAATCCATCGAATAGACCCACATTTCCTCCTTTCCAAGTTGTTTGAGTATAGCCGTTTTTGTTTCACGTGAAACATCTTCACGGAATCGTTGAACAATGTTTCACGTGAAACATCGAAGAGTCACTTCTTTAGGCATATGGATGGTTTTGGGCAGCACCGTCTCTTCGAGGAAGCTTCACATTCGGTTCAGCATTCTTTTCGAAAACTACTATGCTACGTTTGGTGTTCCCATCACTCAGAATGGTATCGCGCGTTTCGACATAAGCCATGCCGACCTTGTCCTGTATCGAGCATGCGGCTTCTAGTTCTTGATCGACCTTATCTGCTTTGTACGCAACCAGCCTTCCCCCTAGTTTGAGTAAAGGCGCTGACAACTCCAAAAGTACGGGCAACGATGCAAGAGCGCGCGCTGTAGCAACAGAGAAAGCGTTAGGCTCTATTCTCGCCAGCTCCTCTATGCGTCCATCGAAAACGCTTACGTCTTCGATGCCAATCTTTTCGATCATTTCTTTGACTGCTTGTGCTTTCTTCTTTGTTGAATCCACAAGAACGGTTTCCCTGCCTGTCGCTAGTGCCAAGGGAACTCCAGGCAAACCACCACCTGTGCCCATGTCGACAAGACGCCCTGCTGGCGCTGCATGCACTTCATCGAGCGCAACGAAGGAATCTTCTATATGTAGAAGGATTCCTTGGTCGATATCCGTGATACTCGTCAAATTAAGTACTTTGTTCTTCTCAAGTAACAGTTCGAGATACTCGATTGCCTTTTCGTAATGAGGTATGCCCATGATCGTTCCAATCTATGTTCATCGAAGGGACCAAATCTTTATCACGTGTGTTTCATGAACCGCTGCAATCAAAGTCCTCTACAGCATTTTCTGTACCCAGAATAGCAAAACACCGCCGTAGCGGTGTTTCACGTGAAACATCTACTGTTGTTCTATTCGGGAATGACCACGACATGGCGAGAGTTTCCTTCGCCCTCCGACGCCGTTGTCACACCATCAAACTCACGCAAAGCAATATGAATGATACGGCGCTCGTAAGGAGTCATCGGACGCATTTTGACATTCCGATTCTGGGACAGTGCTCGCTTCGCAGTTGAGAATGCAAGGTTTTCGAGTTTCTGGCGTTGCCTTCCTTTATATCCCTCAACATCAACAACAACAGGGTAGCGGAAGCCCATAGTACGTGCGGTAATGGAAGAAATGACGAATTGAAGCGCATCAAGTGTCTTACCATGACGACCAATAAGAACAGCGAGATCGTCGCCTGTAATGTCAAGGATAAGTTCGCCTTCGTCGCCCTCGTACTCGTCAATGGTGATTTCACCGAGGTCGAAGTATTTCAAAATGTCTTCAAGAGCCGCAATGGCAGTATCAGCGATTTGATCTAGTTCTTCATCGGATACAGAGCCGCTCCGACTTTGCTCTTCGTCAGATTCCGGTTCTTCCTCTTCGTTATTTTCTTCTTCATCGTCTTCAACTTCGACGTTGTCTTCTTCTCCGACGTGCTCGTCTC
>CAMORQ010000087.1 GCA_946623915.1 uncultured Coriobacteriaceae bacterium
ACGAACGGCCGCAGCGCCATGAGCGAAGGCATAAGCCTGACCGTATAAATGCTGCGTGTCTGGCCGTCTGACAAATGCGTCGTAGCCGTTTGTCACATCGGAACCTGACAAACGCGTCGTAGCTGTTTGTCACATCGGGTACCTCGACGGGCAACGCGAGCAAGGAGAGCATGCATGGTACGTACGAGCAATATAAACTGGACAAGGGCGTTTGCTGCCGCGCTGGTTGCGGTATGCGTTTCGCTCGCCGCACTCGCGCCGACCGCCTTTGCCGACGAAGCCGCGTCGCAGGCGGAAGCGGAAAGCTACGCTCCCGGCGAGTTCATCGTCGTCTACGAGCCGGGTGTCGTCGCGCCTGCGGCTGCCAGCTCCAATGCAGCGCCGTCGGGATTGGGCGCACTTGCCGCCGATGGCGTCGAAGAAGTTGAGCCAGTGGCCGACTCCCTCGGCGACCTAGGAGCGGTGGTGAAGGTGACGGCGACTACTGACGAAGAAGCCGAAACCCTGATGGAAGACCTGGAAGCGTCTGACAAGGTTGCCTTCGTACAGCGCAACTTTCGTTACTACCTGATGGATGACATGCCCACATCCGCGCAGGATGCCGACGTGCTCAGTCTGGGTGCGCAGCCGACCCCACGGTACAGCCCGTCCTACACCACCAACGACCCCTATGATTTCCGCCAGTACTACCTCAACGAATGGGGTAACGCGGAAGGAAGCGGCGCCAACGTGCGAACGGCGTGGGAGTCGGCCAAGACGAACGGCTCGGTGACTGTTGCGGTGCTCGACACCGGCGTGCGGCCCACCCACGAGGACCTGAAAGGCAACATCCTAAGCGACCTCGTGTGGGATTCGTTCAACCAGTCGGCTCCTGGCACCATCACCGACAAGGTGGGGCACGGCACACACGTGTGCGGCATCGTGTCGGCCACGGCTGACAACGAGCTTGGCATAGCCGGCGCATCCTACAACGCCAAGCTTTTGCCCATCAAGGTGTTCAACGACGAAGAGAAATCAACGCTGATCTTCGGCGAGGACGGCAGCTACGCCGAAACCGAGTGGATCATCCGCGCCTATAACTACCTGTTCGAACTGATGGACAACAAAACCCTCACCGACCTGCATGTTATCAACATGTCGCTGGGTGGATACGATCCGCTGAAGGCCGAAGACGCTGTGCTCGAAGCCGCCATCCAGACCATGCGAGACGACTACGCGGTGCTCACCGTGTGCGCAGGCGGAAACGGCGACCTGGCCGGCGACCCGCAAACCATCGCTTCCTATCCGAGCGATTTCGAGCCCTGCCTTTCCGTGACCGCGCTTCAGGAAAACGGAACGAATGTGAAGTGGTCCGACTACAACGCGGCCAAAGACATATCTGCACCGGGCGTGGCGCTGTACTCTACGTATTTCAACAACAACAGCAGCTACCGTTCCATGTCGGGCACGTCCATGGCAAGCCCGCTTGTCGCTGGCATCGCCGCCTTGCTTTGGTCGGTCGAGCCCGACCTGTCGGTCGATCAGGTGGTCGAGGCCATCCAAGCCACCGCCATCCCGCTCGACCCTGCAGGCGCCAACTACCACGCCGCCACGGAAACGGGCAGTCCCGGTGCCATTGACGCTGCAGCGGCAGTGGACTACGTGTTCGATCATTTCTCCGACGATACGCGCATCAATATCCGCGACGCAGAAGTGGCGCCGATCGATTTCGAGTACTACACGGGTGCCCAGCTTACCCCTTCCGTCACGGTTACCTACAACGGTGTCGCGCTTGAAGAAGGCGTGGACTACGAACTGTCCTATTCCGACAACGTGGAAGTAGGGAAGGGGCGCGTGACCGTGGCGGGCATTGGACGGTTCCGCGGCGCGAAGCCCGTGCGCTTCGACATCTGCTACGACCTGGCCGACAACAATTGCTTCCGCGCCCAGGCACTTGGCACCAGGCTCTACACGGGAGAGCCGGTGTGTCCGACGCCGCGCGTGTTCTACAACGACGTTGCCCTGGTCATGGGCGCCGATTTCACGGTGACCTACGAGGACAACATAAAGGGTCGGCCCGCCACATGCATTATTGAAGGTATCGGCAACTACCGCGGCACGCAGACGCTCTACTTCAACATCAAAGGCGCGCCTGCCGATCCCGAGCCCTTGCCCGTGTTGGCCATCGCTTCGGGCGCCGCCCCCTTGTGGACCCAGGGACAGCCGGCGAACTTCTCGGTAACGGTGAGCGGTCTTGCCGAAGGCGAAACGGTCAACAGCTGGGTGTGGGAGTACGCCAACGACGGCGCCGACTGGAAGCGCACCGGTGCCGCGTACGCGGCAGAAGGCGCAACGTGCACGCTTGCCATCCCTTCGTGCACCGAAGCGCGCAAGCCCCCTATGGCTTGGAGATGCACAGCCACTACGAGCTTGGAGCGTAGCGTGACAAGCGAAGGCCAGTCTATGGCGGTGCTCGAGGACTTCGCCTTGGTTGCGGGGAAGGCTCCCTACTGGGTGGCCGGCAAACCCGTGCAGATATCGGTAGCTGCGAAGGGTCTATTCGGCGACGAGGTGGTTACCGGTTGGTCATGGGAGTATTCCAGGGACGGGAAGACCTGGAGACGGACCGGATCCGCGTTTTCGGCAGATGGAACGTCGTGCACATTGGCCATCCCAGAATGTACCGAAGCGCGCAAGCCTCCCATGGCGTGGCGTGCCATTGCCACCACCAGCACCGGGCGCACGGCCGCAAGCGAGCCGCAGTCGCTGCTCGTTCCCGGTCCGTTGACGGTGGCGTCAGCGGGGCCTGTTGCCTGGGTCAAGGGGGCATCCGCCACCATCGTCGCGGTGGCGGACGGCTTCGCGGAAGGCGAGGAGATCGCCTCTGCGGCTTGGTACTACTCAAACAACGGCAGGACCTGGAAAAAGACGGGAACCATCCAGTCGGTCGATGGCGTGCGTTGCGCGATTACCGTTCCCGAATGCACCGATGCTCGCAAGCCCCCTATGGCGTGGAGAGTTGTTGTAACCACAAATACCGGACGCACGGCGACAAGCGAAGGCATTTCGCTTTCGATATAATATGTTAGCTGTCGCTTCGTTGCGGTTCTGCCCGGCTGCTCTATGGTCGTGCGATGAAGCGAACGGCGCATAACGAACAATTAATTCGAACCTGCTGCTAGGGCTTGGTTCGCAAGAAAGGATAAGGAATGGATAGCAAGAAAACAGCGATTATCGTGGCGATAGTTGCGGCGATTGCCGCGGCCTTAATCGCGTTGTTCACGGTCGGTCCTTTCGCCAACCAGGGATCTAGCGCTTCGTCGTCATCGGCGTCTGCATCGAGCGCTTCGTCGCAGTCGGCTTCGTCGGCATCGGCGAGCAGCTCCTCATCGTCCAGCTCGTCGAGCTCGTCAAGCTCGTCCAGCTCTTCTAGCTCGTCCAGTTCGTCGTCCGATTCCTCGTCGAGCGCTTCCAGCTCGTCGTCTTCTGGTTCGTCGTCAAGTTCGTCCGCGCAAGGGTCCTCGTTGTCAGACGGGTCGAATTCGACTTCCGGGAACGCGCAGACGTCGGGCTCGAACCAAGGCGGTGGCACCAATTCTGGCACCGGCGATGCATCCGGCATTGAAACCAATCAGGGCGATGCAGGCTCTGATCAGGGCAATCAAGGAACAGGTGAGCAGGAAAGCCAGGGCGGCCAAGGCGACGCGGGCCAGGAAAGCCAGGGCGATGCGGGTCAGACCAATAACAACCAGTCAGGAGGCACCCAGGTGGATAACACGGAAACCCAGCAGGAAGTGCCCGTACCCGACACAGGCAATCAGGTCGAATACGTTCCCACGCCCGGCGAGTCTGCATTTACTGCTGCCGACCAGGCGATTTCCATGGATGGCGAATCCTCCATTTCCGAATTGGGAGAGCAAATCACGTCGGGCGATGTGCCGCGCACCGTCGAAGTGTATGCAGGCGACCGCACCGCCCCCGAGGTGTTCACGACTGATTCCGACACGGTTATTCGCTTCTACAACTCGCTCGTTGATATGAAGGTGGGCGAAGAGGCGATTCCCGGTGACAACACCTATTACGCTGCCGTGTTCGCCTTGAACAACGGCGACATCGCTCGCTTCGAGTTCTCTGGCCGCGACACGATCAAGCTCGGAGAAAAGTATTACTTCATTTCCAACGCCGATGAATTCTGGGGATTGGCGCAAGGCCTGCTCGACTTGGAGATGGAAGAGTAGGGCTTTGCACCGCCGTTTCATTTGCGCTTCATTTTGCCTTCATGCAACCTCCACCACGGCTCCTTCGGTGGAGGTTGCTGGGGTATAATGCTAGCTCGATTACCGTTGGTCCATTAGTCAGCAAGGGAACGCACGCCACATGGCAAAGCACATCCGCAAACCAGGTGAAGCTCCTCAGTCCGCATCGGGAGGACAAGGTACTGCACCATTTGGCCGCGTCGGCTCGCAGGCAGGCGCGCCTTCGGGCTACCCCAGGCAGGGGGTTGCCGGCAATGCGGACTACGACCATGGGGCCCAAGGCGGGCATGCGGTCCAAGGTGGTTATGCAGCCCAAGGCGGCTACGTCCAAGGCTCTGGGATGCCGCAAGGCGCTGGCTACGCCAATTACGACCCAGGGGCCAACAGCCCCGATTTCATGCTCTCTCAGCCGCGCAACATGGTGGTCCCTGTGAAAAAGAAGAAGAAGCACCGGTTCTTGAAGTTCGTGGCCACCGTCCTCATCCTGGCGCTTGCCGCCGTCGGTGCATACACGCTGCTGCTTAACAGCCGGCTCGCCTTCGACGGCGATACGGCGCGCTCGATTGCCCAACAGCTTACAGACCGTGTGGCGGGCGAGCCGTACTACGTGCTCGTGCTCGGTTCCGACCAACGTGTCAGCGAGGATGCCAAATGGGGCAACGAAGCCTACATGAACGGCAACGAACGTTCCGACATTATGATTCTCGTGCGCGTCGACGAACGCAATCACCAGGTGACCATGCTTACCATTCCGCGTGACACACCCGTCCACTGGACCGATGGCAGCACCATCAAAATCAACCAGGTCTACAATCTGGGCGGACCTGCGGCATCCATCGAAGAAGTGTCGAAGATCTGCGGTGTGCCCATTTCCCATTACGTGGAAGTTCACATCGACGGCTTCGTGAACCTTGTCGACGAGCTGGGCGGCGTTACGGTGGAGGTGCCTACGCAGCTTACCGTGCAGGATGCCGTCACCGGCGAATACGTGACGGTCGAACCCGGCGAACAGAAGCTTACCGGACAGCAGGCTCAGGTTGTCGCCCGCGCCCGCCACGAGTACGCCGAAGGCGACGAAATGCGCCAGTACATGGTGCGTCAAATCGTGACGGCGGTTCTGCGCGAAGCGGTCAATCGTCCGCCTTACGAAATCCCTGGTACCGTTCTGAGCATCGCATCCCATGTGGATACCGACATGAACCCCTTGTCGATAGGCGGCATGGCGGCCGCTTTCGGCATGGGCTCCGATATGACCATCTATGCCGGCACCGGTCCCACCGACGGCGATTTTACCGAAAGTGGCGCGTGGTTCTGTTACGAGAACCCCGCCGGATGGAGCGCCGTGATGGACGTCGTGGATTCAGGCGGCGACCCATCTACCGTCGATGCGGATTCGTACCAATAGGCACTTCTTCCGTTTCCTTCATCGTTAGGAGCTTTCCATGAAGAACAGTCTTGCACTGAAAATAGGAGTGACCGCAGCCGTGATTTTGGCTTTGGTCGGCGGCGGCATCGCGTTTTCCCAAGTGCTTGCTCCGCCGAAGGTAGTCGAGCCGGCGTCTTCGTCGACTCCCGTGGTCAAGCCCAAGATATCTGACAGACCGGCGATCGTACCCGCCGCTGCGTCTTCGTCGTCATCTTCATCTTCTTCGAAGCCTCCCGTGCGCGAGGAAGAACCAAAGCCCGAGCGTGAGCCCTACTACGTGATGCTTATCGGCAACGACACGCGCAAGGGCACGGTTGACGAAGGACTGGAGAAATTCAAGGACGATAGGCGCAGTGCCGACACCATCATGCTCGTGCGCATCGATCCGAAGGATTACGTCGTTTCGATCCTCTCGATTCCACGCGAAACCCCCAGCCGCTATCAGGGTAAGAACCGCCGTCTTAGCACGGTTTACCAGGATGGATGGGATGAATCGATCATCGGTGCCGTTAAAGAGATAACCGGGATAGAGGCGAAGTATTATCTGGATATGACATTCGCGCAGTTCGTGAACTTCTACAACGCCATCGGCGGAGTTGACGTAAACGCGGCTATACCCATTAACCATCCCGACATCATGACCGGCGAAGAGATTTACATCGATGCCGGCGAGCAGCATCTCAACGGCAACGAGGCGCTCGTGTTCGCCCGTGTGCGCAAGATGTACGCATACGGAGATGCGTGCCGGCAGTATAACAGCCGCCATATGGTCATGACGACCATCCGGCAGGCGGCTAGCGACCCCGGGCTCGCCATGCGCAATCTGGACATCCTGTTAGGCCATGTGGCAACAAACTGGCCTGTTGAGGAACTGAAGGCGGAGGTGCAGAATTTCGTCGAGCATGCCGACCGGATAACGTTCTACGAAGGCACGGGTCCCTACGAGGGCGATCCGAACCCCGATTTCGGCGGCACATGGGTCTGCTACGAGGCGCCGGAAACATGGGCTGCACTCGTGGAAGAGTTCAAGAACGGACGCGACCCGTCGACGGTCTACCCCCTGGCTCCGATGAACGCCGCCGCCTAGCAATCCGCCACTTGCATTCCGCGCCCTGCTTGCAGGGTCGAGGTTAGGGTTGCCTTGCAAGTCAAGGCGCCCAATCTTGTGTGGATTCGTCGCCTCGGTTTGCAGCTACAGGGCAGCTTGGGCGTGCAGACTCCCTTTGGGCTGGGTGCCGATGGCGCCCAGCGATGGCACCCTAGCGTTCTTTGCGGGCGATACGTGCGGCGATGCGCGGAATGCGGGCGATGGCGTCGCCTGTGCGCCAGGTTTTCGAGGCGTACACTTCTGCAAGTTCATTGCGCGCTTCGTCCAGTTCGCGTTGCGCACGTGTAAGCGCACGAGCGCGCTGCAGTCCATGTATGGCGAAGTTTGCCAGATCGGCGGCGTTCAGTCCGTCCACGAAGGGTGCCAGTTCTTCTTCCGTGCATTCGGTGACGTCTAGCGCCATGATATCGCGCAGTTCGTTGATCCGTTGCGCAAACGCTCCCACGAAATCGGGCGAGTAGTCTGCCGCGTGTTCTTCCAGCCACCGCTGCATTTCCTGCGTGATTGCAAAAAAGCTGGCCACGTTGCGCACGCCGCGCTTCGCCGTCGTTATGGAGTCGGCCCGCACGCGGCGCAGGTAGAGTCCTTCGTTCAGAAAGACGGCGCGTCGCGCCGTCGCATGGAGCAGGGGGCTGAACAGTTCGTCTTCGTGCAGAA
>CAMORQ010000088.1 GCA_946623915.1 uncultured Coriobacteriaceae bacterium
TCTTGATTCCCAGTTTCGCGAATATCTTCGACCGGTGAACTTCAACCGTCTTCACAGATACGAAAATCTTCTCTGCGATTTCCTTGTTAGTGTAACCCTGTGCAATGAGGATGAGGATTTCGACTTCACGGTTCGTGAGCACCTTCAAAGGGTTCTTTTCATCTTTGCCCGATGGGTCCTTCAGGCGCCTAGTCAGCTCATCAGCCATTTCCTTGTTCACGTACCTGTTGCCGCCATGTACCGTGCGGATGGCTTCGAGCAACTCGTCGGTGCTCGATGTTTTCAGAACGTAGCCGTTCGCTCCGCCCCGAAGCGTGAAGTACAGGTAGTCGCTTTCCGCGAACATGGTCAGGATGATGACCTTGGTGCTCGGGTGGTCTTTCGATATTTTCTCGCATGCAACAAGCCCGCTTTCTCCGGGCGGCATGGAGATGTCGAGCAGCAAGATGTCGGGCTTCAGCTTGACGACAAGGTTGTACGCTTCTTTACCGTCCGCTGCGGTGCCCACTACTTCCATATCGTCTTGCGAATTGATGAGCAGCTCGAATCCGGAGCGCACCACTTCATGGTCATCTGCGATAAGAACGTGAATCACTGCTGCTCCTCCCTGATCGCAAGCGGTGCACGTAAAACCACGCTTGTGCCTTCGTCCGAGCTGTCGATCAGCAACGTGCCCCCGATGATTTTTGCACGTTCCTTCATGCCGGGCAATCCCATGCCGGTGCCTTTCGCATCGGGGTGAGTCGAATCGAACCCACATCCTGTGTCGGACACATGGATCACGAGGTTTTTGTCCGAGGCCGAAATCAGCACATCTATCTGGTCGCTGCCCGAGTACTTGCACGCGTTAAGAATCGCCTCTTGCACGATGCGGTACACATGGGTTTCGAAGTAGGGGTCGAATCGCAACCCTTCAGTCGAGTCGTCCACGTCGATTTCGACACCGAAGGTTTTCTGGTAGAGGGTCGACTGCGAGCGTATAGCTGCTTGGAGGCCGAGGTCGTCGAGGGACAGGGGGCGCAGCTCCACGGACAGGTTGTGTATCTCTTCGAGCACGCGTTTTATCTGTCCATGCGCAGCCTTCGTTATCCGCTTCGTCTCTTCGTCGTCGTGCAAGGCGTCGATGGCGTTGACCATCATCGAAATGCTGAAGAGCTCTTGTGCGAGTCCGTCATGGAGCTCTCGTGCGAGCCTCCTGCGTTCGGCTTCCTGAACACGGTTCACGGCAAGCTCGCCGTCTTGTATGTCCGCCTGACCGTGCGCGTTGTCGCCCGACAAGTCGGAAAACTTGAGCACATCGCCTTGAGGCACCTCGTAGCCGCAGAAGCCTGATTCGGTGTCGGCAATCAACCGGTCGAACACGTCGGCATGGTTAGGGTCCACGCACCTGAAGCCGCAGAGCAGGGCTCCAACGACATGAATGCCGTCGCTTAAGGGCAGAGCGCAGAAGCTTCTCAGGTCTTCGGCGAAAACGATTGGGTAGCTTGAGAAGTCGCGCGGGTCGAGCTGGTTGTCGATGTCGGTGAGCACCATGGCGCGTCCGGTTTTGAGCACGATGCCGCCGATGCCTCGGCCCGGGGTCAGCGCTATTCGCCTGAACCGCTCGCCGGTGTTCCCGGAAGCGTAGCGCCATTGCAGGGCCTCGCCGAATTCGGGCGCGGTTCCAATCGCGGCGAATTCGAACCCGTATTCGCTGCGCAGGTGTTCGACGGCTTCCATGTAGGTCATTTCGAAGAGGTTGGCCATGCGCCCCTCCTAGAAAACGAAAGGTAACAGGCAATTGCGAGCAGCACGAGCCCGATGGCGTCGAAAACGATGAAACGCATGATCGAGGCCGAAAGGATGGCCTGCGATGGTCCTAGGGTGGAGTAAATCCAGGATTCGCCCGCAAGGCCTATGACTTGTTGGGCTATAACGACGCCGAACAGCACGGGAAAGCGGTCGGGCAAGGCGATGACTGGGGGATAGGTGGCGTTCCACATCGCAAATACCACTCCCATGCCCGCTATGGCGCTCGGCGCGCCTGGTCCTGTGATCTGATAGGCTCCCGTGAAAGACGCCGGGTTCAAAACGAAGGTGAGGGCGCAGTACATATTGCTGGCAAAGACCGCGAGCACCAAGATGCGTGCTATCCACTGTCTGGCTGTTTGGGACAACGCCTGCTGCATCTCCTATAGAAAACGGCCGCAACGTGGCCGTTTGGAAATTCTTGGTGGGCCCAGCAGGATTCGAACCTGCAACCAAAGGATTATGAGTCCTCTGCTCCACCGTTGAGCTATAGGCCCTTGTGCAAACGATAGTATAGCGCACTTTTACGAAACCTTGATGGCATCCTTCAGGCGCACATTTCGGTATTCGGGGTAGTCGGCATTGTTCACTTGCACGTGCGTATGGTTGCCGTGTCCAGCTTGCGTGTAGTAGGCCAATTGTATGTCGCTGATGTTTTCTGCAGCGAGGTTGCGGACCTTGGCCAAGGGGGTGACGCCTCCGATTACGCGGTCGCCCGTCTTAACCTGTACATCGGTGATGTGGATTTCGACGACATCGAGCTCGGGATGGCCGTCTGGCTGAATGTGCACCTCGTAGTCTTCGCATATGTCGTAGAGCATGTAGGTGTTCACGAGGACGACCGTTCCCGTGACGGGCGCGTACACTTGCGTCCCCGCTTCGGCGCCGACGTCGACCGATGTGTCAAGCGCGGTTATCTCGCCTTCGCGCCAGAGATGAAGCGCGCGAGCGTTAAGGTATTCGTCTCCCGTAGGCTGTTCAGCGGCTATCTGGTAATCCTTTGTTGCCTCGATTTCGGCAGGATCGGCCTCGGGGATTTCGGAGGTTATGGGAAGGGCGTACTCGAAGGACGCCTGGTGGAACAGGATTCCGTTGATGTCGCTTGGTTTGATGGGCGAGTGGAACAAAACGTCTTGGTACTGTGCGACCAGGGGAGTGGGAAACCCTTCTTCTGCTGCTATCGGATCTTCAAGCGGCACTCCGCTGCTCGAAGACATGCTGGCCGCGGAAGCCGAAGCGCTCGAAGCGTTCTTGTCCGCTACGGCAGACGGGGCGCCCGAAGTCGTCTCGACGACAGCGGAGCTTGACGATTCTCTGTCGGCGTAGCTAGCTTGGACAAGCGAGAAACGGTACGCGAAGAATGCACCTAACGCAGCAAGTCCGAGAATGGCGAATATGAGCAGCGCAATCCATCCGGCGTTGGACGCCTTCTTTTCGTTCGTCGCGTAGTACGCGTGAGCGCTATTTTGCCAATCTTTAACCATTAAATGTGTATCCTATACCAAAAACACTTGCAATGAGTCCGCACTTCCGATAGTATTCACTTTCGCCGCAATTGGTGGCAACACTCCTCGGTAGCTCAACGGCAGAGCATCCGGCTGTTAACCGGAGGGTTGTAGGTTCGAATCCTACCCGGGGAGCCATTTGATAATTCGGCCGCAGGGCCATAATTATAGCGACTCAAATACATGGGTCCATTAGGGCGTTTGGCGCAGCGGGAGCGCGCTTCCTTCACACGGAAGAGGTCACAGGTTCAAACCCTGTAACGCCCACCACACGAAACAGCAGGTCAGACGTATAAAATATCTGACCTGCTCTTTATTTTCCCGAGCCGTTCAATTTCCTGTTCAACATCTGTCCAACTTCCTATGTCGGGAATGCGGTCAGATGAACCGCATGAAGAAAGGGAGGCGGACCTCCCTTTCCCTCAGTGAGATTTCGCGTTTTACCTACAGGCGATCTTTGATAATCGATCCTGCTTCGGCATCGACGATGACGGTGACGCTGGGGTGGAGCTGCAATACGCTGGCGGGCACCTGCGGCACGACGGGGCCGCAGAACGCATCAGCCACGATTTGCGCTTTATCGGTTCCGTTTGCCACAACCAGAATAGAGCGGGCCTTCATGATGGTGCCTATGCCCATGGTGTATGCCTGACGCGGCACATCGTCGATCGAGTCGAAAAGGCGGCTGTTCGCGTTGATGGTGCTCTCGGTGAGGTCTACGATGTGCGTGTCGACGGGGAAATGGTCGGCAGGCTCGTTGAATCCAACGTGGCCGTTGTGACCCAGGCCGAGAAGCTGCAAATCGACGCCTCCGGCTTGCGCTATTGCCGCTTCGTACGAAGCGCAGGCGGCATCGGAATCCGGGTTCGATCCGTCGGGCACATGCGTACGGGCTTTGTCGATGTCGACATGGTCGAACAGGTTCTGGTTCATGAAATAGCGGTAGCTCTGGTCATGCGTGCCTTCGAGTCCGCGGTATTCGTCGAGGTTGAAGCTCTCTACGTCTTTGAACGATATCAAACCGGCTTCGCAATCTTTTACGAGTTCGGCGTAAAGGCCGATGGGGGTCGATCCGGTTGCGAGGCCCAGGATGGCATCCGGTTTGTTGCGGAGCAGGCCGGCGATGACGTCTGCAGCCTTTCTGCTCATTTCCTGATAGTCCGATGCGATTACGATTTGCATGGTGCACTCCTTCGATTGTCCGGAACTTGTGTGGTACTCTAGCATGCGCCTTGTAAGCGGGCAAACACTTTCAACTACGCGAAATGTGACTGAAACATGATTGTTCAACTGGAAAACATATCCAAGGCGTTTGGGCCCCAAACGCTCTTCGAGCACGTTTCGTTCAAGTTGGAAGCGGGCGACAGGCTTGCTTTGGTCGGTCCCAACGGCGCGGGCAAAACAACGCTTCTCAACATACTTTACGGAAAAGAAGACCCGGACGAAGGACGCGTCGTGTTTGCCAAGGGCGCCACGGTTGGCTATCTCGAGCAGGAGGCGATCGAAATGCCCGACCGGCCTGTGTTCGAGGAGGTCCTGTCGAGCCAGCGGGAGGTTCTCGATGCGGAATTGCGTCTGAAGGAAATCGAGGCGCGTCTGGGTAGCGACCCTACGCAAAGGCAGCTCGATGCCGCAGGGCGCGCACGCGACGCATACGAGGCCATGGGCGGCTATACCGTCGAATCCCGCGTAAGGAGCGTGCTGTTCGGCCTTGGTTTCAAGGAAGATGACATGGCCAACAGCACCTCGGATTACTCGGGTGGATGGCAAATGCGTATTGCGCTTGCGAAGCTGCTCGTGCGCAATCCGAGCGTACTCATGCTCGACGAACCGACCAATCACCTTGACCTGGAAAGCGTCACCTGGCTCGAAAGCTTTTTGCGCTCGTACGACGGGACGGTGGTCGTGGTAAGCCACGACAGAGCCTTTATGGACAACATGGTCGATCGCGTTGTGGAAATAGATGTAGGCTCCGTTAACTTATACAAAGGAAACTACAGTTCGTATTTGAAGCAAAGAGAGCAGCGCATAGCCCTGTTGCGCGAACAAGCTGCTAAGCAGCAGTCGGAAATCGAGCACATGGAGGCCTTCATCGAGCGGTTCCGCTACAAGGCGACCAAGGCTAAACAGGTCCAGGACAGGGTACGCAAGCTCGAAAAAATGGAGCGCATCGTCGTTCCAGACGAGCGAAAAACGGTGCGATTCAACTTCGCCCAACCTGCCAGGACGGGCGACATGGTGGCGCATTTGCAAGGGATACGGAAAGCGTACGGGGACAATATCGTCTACGACAATATGGAGTTTACGCTCTACCGTGGCGACAAGGTCGCACTTGTGGGGCCCAACGGGTCCGGTAAATCTACGTTGCTGAAAATGATCGCCGGAGTGCTTGAGCCGGATAGTGGAGAAGTGGAGCTCGGCGCGAACGTGGAGCGTGCGTATTTCGCGCAGCATCAGCTCGAAGAGCTCCACGCCGGCAACACCGTGTTCGAGGAGCTCGATCGCGTCGCTCCCGGATGGACCATTTCCCAGGTAAGGTCGTTGCTTGGAGCCTTCCTTTTCACGGGCGAAGACCCCGAGAAACGCGTGTCGGTCCTCTCCGGTGGCGAAAAATGCCGCCTTGCACTTGCCAAGATGCTGGTGGCGCCGGCCCCTTTGCTCTGCCTCGACGAACCGACCAACCACCTTGACATCGCCAGTGCCGACATCCTCGAACAGGCGCTGCAGGCATTCGAAGGCACCATCGTCTTGATCACCCACGACCGGCACTTAATCTCTTCCGTCGCGAATCGCATTGTCGAGGTGAACAACGGGCGCATAACCGTCTTCGACGGCGACTACGAGTACTACCTCTACAAGACTGAGCAGCGTCTTGAAGAAGAAGGTTCGCAGGAGTCTGTTCCGTCCTTGCCCAAACGGGATGAAAACAATTCTTCTTCATCTGCAAGGAAAAAAGACGCGCCTTCGCCTGAAAAGGGCCCCGCCGCCCTGACGACTCCCCGCGGCAGCGCTCCCAAAACGAAAGAGCAAAAGCGAGCCGAAGCGGAAGCGCGCAACCGCGCGTATGCGGCGCTCAAAAACCATCGCCGGCGCATTGCTCAGCTCGAAGAGCAAATGGAAAAGGATCAAGCGCGCCTAGACCAGATACTGGAGCTTCTCGCAGACCCTGGTTTCTACACATCCGAAGACAGCAGCAGCGATGTTATCGCCGAGCATTCGCAGCTGAAATCGCGTATGCAGCATGCAGAAGAAGAGTGGCTTCAGCTCAACGAGGAACTCGAGGCCGAACTAGAGCGCCAGCAGTCACAACTTTAGTTATACTTTAGGAATCATGTTCATTTCCGACATCGCATATTATGCCTGCATCATCTTGGCGTTTGTGCCCGCTATTGTGCTGCATGAAGTTTCCCATGGGTATGCCGCATACCGCCTGGGGGACCCGACGGCCAAGCGAGCTGGCCGGCTTACACTCAACCCGTTGGCGCACGTCGACCCGTTCGGCACTGTGCTTCTGCCTTTGATGCTGATGGTTGCTCACGCCCCTGTGTTTGGATACGCCAAGCCGGTTCCTTACAATCCCAGCTATTTCCAGGACAAGCGCAAAGGCGACGTGATCGTTGGCCTCGCGGGACCTGCGGCCAACCTCGCGCAGGCGCTTTTAGGTTCGGCAATCGCTTGGCTGCTTTACGGGGTGGCGGGTTCTTTGTCGGAGTCCAACGTGGTGTTCTCGTATTTCTACGGGCTGTTCTTGCCCTATTACGTCCTTATCAACTTGTTCCTCATGTTCTTCAACCTGCTTCCCATACCGCCGCTCGACGGTTCGTGCATATACGTGTACCTCGTTCCGAAGAACCGCATGGACATCTATTACAAAATAGAGCGTTACGCCATGCCGGTGCTTCTGATTCTCCTGTTCGTGCTCCCTTACGTGTTCCGCGTCAGCCCGATTTCCATGTACATGGGAGCGACTGCCGGGAACTTGGCGAACCTGATCTACCCGTTCAATATCTACTAGCGAAAGAGAGAAAAGGCAACATGGATGCGATAGGCAACGA
>CAMORQ010000089.1 GCA_946623915.1 uncultured Coriobacteriaceae bacterium
GGATGCGCCACAGCTCGCCGAAAAACTCCAGCCGAGCCTTTTCCTGGTCGTCGGCGCCGGCCAAATACACCTCGAGCGCCTTATCGATTGCCTGCCTGTTCACTATCGTCCTTTCAAAAAGGCCCGGCCATGCGACCGGGCCCTTAGTCAACCTTCGAATCTTACCTCTCGACGACGTTGTCGCCTTTCTCTAGCTCTTCACGTGCCCAAAAGCCCCAGTGATAGAGCGCGTCGGATTCGGCCACCTGGCCGTTGCCGAACATCAGCTGCTTGGTCTTGCGATACGGCTGGAACACGCCGGCGCCCAGGTAGGCATGCGCCACCACGAACACCACGAGCACCAGGAAGAACAGGTCGTGGACGAACCGCATAACGGTGATCACGCCAGCGGGCGCATGGAAGACGCTCAGGCCCAGCCACAGCACCACGCCGGATACCGCCATCATGATGCCGCCGATGATCAGCATGCCGTCGGCGATGCGCTGGCCGGATTTCACCTCGTCCTGGTCAGGCATGTGCACGCGCTTCGGTCCCAACATGTAAGGCACGAACTTCTTCATGAACTCGAAGTCTTCGGGCGTCCATTTCTTGAAGTATTTCCCCAGGAACTCTTTGAAGCCCTTCGGCGCCATAATCGCGCTGATTATGGGCGCCGCGATGAGGATGACGCCGACCACGCGATGGCTGATACGCATGAACTGCACGAGCCCGCCGCTGCCGATGTTAGCGAAGTAGGGCACGAACACGAACAGGCCGGAAATCATCAGCCATACGCACGAACCCATAACCAGACCGTGCGTGATGCGCGTCTGCAGGGAATGACGTTGAATGTAGCGCTTAGCCATTATCGCTCACCCGCCTCTTTGTCGATATGACGGACAACTTCGCCGGTCTCGACGTTGATGATGTCGTGATTCGCTTCGTCGTAGCGCATTTCAGGCCGCTTGTAGCCAACGCCGGTCAGGAACGAAAGCCCCAGGCCGCCGACGAGCGCGATGGCGCCCACGCCCAGAATGGGCTTCATCCAGTTCATGGCGCCGATAAGCGGGCTTACCTGCGGGTTTTCCGGTAGTTCGTACTGCTCGAGCGGGTACTTCAGCACATGGAGCACGTGCGTGCCGCCCACTTGCTCTTCGCCGTAGACCTGCGCGGACTCGAAGCCCTTCGCCTTCAGCACCTCCACGCGTTCTTTGGCCACCGCCAGCATTTCCTCCCAGTCGCCGAATTGCAGCGCGCCGGGCTGGCAGGTGGTCACGCACGCAGGAGAGCGTCCGTTCTTGATGCGGTCGATGCAGCCCGTGCACTTGTTGATCTTCGCACCCGCGTCGAACAAGCCGTTGCCGCCGATATGGCGCGGCACGTCGAAGGGACAGGCGCTAACGCAGTACTTGCATCCGATGCATTTGTCTCGATCGAAGGAGACCATGCCGGTTTCCTCATCGTGGTACAAGCAGCCCGAAGGGCAGGCCATCACGCAGGCGGCATCGGTGCAGTGCATGCACGCGCGGCGCCCGAAGGCCCAGTTGATGCCGTACTTCTTGCCGTTGTCGGCTTCGTCGAACGTGATGATAAGACGTGTGCGGTGGTCCAGGTCGGGCGGGCACTGCATGGACCCGTTCCACGCCTGGGTGTTCTTCTCCATCGGAGACGGGAGAAGGTTCCAGCATTTGCATGCCACTTGGCAGCCCTTGCAAGCGGAGCAGCGCGATGCGTCGTAAAGAATTGCTTTGCCTTCAGCCATGGTTTACCTCCTCCTTCCTTTAGGCCTTCTCGATGTCCACGAGGAACGCCTTGAACTCGGGGATGAAACTGTTCGGGTCGCCCACATTGGGCGTCAGGTCGTTTACGACGTTATCGTCCGAGCTGTACATGTTCGTCCAGTCCCAGTGATGAATCATGCCCACTTCGTGGATGGTCTCGCCATTCACCTCCAGAGGCACAATACGCTTGGTGACCAGCGCTTTCAGGACAACCGAGCCGCGGTTGTTAAACACGCGCACATCGTCGCCGTTGGCGATGCCCTTCTCTTCAGCCAGCTGGGGACTCAGCTCGATGAACTGCTTGGGCGCGACTTCGTTCAGCGCTGGGCACATGCGCGTTTGCGCGCCTGTCTGCCAATGCTCGGTGATCGAGTACGTAGTGGCCACAATCGGATACGTTTCCACATCGCCCTTCTTCACCGACTCGTGATCGCCGAACTTCACGCACGGCGAATTCAGGCGCGCGTTCAGCAGGTTTTCCTTCATGGGCGTCTCGAACGGTTCGTAATGTTCGGGAAGCGCCGCATCGGCCAAGCCGTACGAGATGAAATTCGCATGCTGCTCGGGCTTCATGAAGAACGCGTTGTCGTTGGGCGGCACAGGCGTGGTGGTGCCGTCGGCGTTGGTGGTCTGGAACACGAAGTCGGGCACGTCGTTGCGCGTGGCCCATTCCTTGCCGTCCCATTCCACGAGCACGCGGTTGGGGTTCCACGGTTTGCCGTTAGCATCGGCGGACGCGCGGTTGTAGATGATGCGGCGGTTCGCCGGCCAGCTGAACGCCCATTGCGGGAACAGACCCAACTCGCCAGGATCGTCGTGGCCGCGCCGGCCCACCGGCTGCTCGGCCGGGTCGAGCGGCGCATCGCTGTTGTTGTAGTAACCGCCGTAGATCCAAATGGCGCACGATGTGGTGCCATCCGCCTTCAGCTGCGGGAACCCGGTAAGCAGGTCAACTTTGCCCGAGGCAAAGTCGGTTCCGGCCACGTTGTAGCCGTTGAACGCCCAGGACACGGCGCGTGGGTCGATCTTGCCATCGATGTAGTAGTCCCACTTCACGTTCGTGATGCTTTCGGCGGAAGGGCCTCCTTCTGCTTCGTAGAGCTCCACGATCTTGCTCCACAGCATGTCGGCAATCTCGTAGTCGGGACGCGCCTCTCCCACCGGATCGGCAGCCTTGTAGCGCCACTGCAGCCAACGCCCCGAGTTGGCGATGGTGCCGGACTTTTCGTAGATGAGGGCGGCAGGCAGGAAGTACACCTCGGTTTGGATGTCCTCCGGCTTCATATCGGGAGCTCGCCAGAATGCAGCGGTCGCCGTTTCCACCCAGTCCGCCACGACCAGCCACTCCAGCTTGCTCATGGCACGGCGGTTGAACGCAGAGTTCGGGTCGGAGACCACGGGGTTCTGACCCCAGGCGAAGTAACCCTTCATGGTGCCGGAATCCATCAGGTGGAACGTGCCCATCGTGGTGTAGTCGCCGCCGTTGGCAGGCACCTTGGGCAGCAGATCGTAGCAGTAGTCGTTCTTGACCGTCGCATTGTCGCCGAACCATTCCTTCAGCGCCGACACCATGAACTTGGGCTTGTTGGTGTAGTAGCCGCCGTAATACGTTTGGCTTTCGCACCAGGCCCGCAAACTGGGGCTTTCGCTCACGTTGGGCCAGCGCAGGTAACCCGGGAAATCGAACACGAGCATGGCCATGTCGGTTGCACCCTGCACGTTGGGCTCGCCACGCAACGCGTTCAGGCCACCGCCCGCAATGCCGGCGTTGCCCAGCAGCAGCTGCACGAGCGTCATGATGCGCGTGTTGTTCGTTCCGTAGGTATGCTGGGTCTGTCCGAGCGCGTAGAGAATCGTGCCAGACTTTTCGGGCGCGCCGGTAGCAGCGTAGGCGGCGTAGACCTGCTCGAGCGTTTCGGCGTCCATACCGCAAATCTCGCAGACCGTTTCGATGGTATAGCGGCTGTAGTGCTTTTTCATCAGCTGCCACACGCACATCGGGTCCTGCATCTTGGGATCTTTCTTGGCCACCTGCACCTTCGGCGGCGTGAATTCGGGAACGCCTTCTTCAGTGACCCATGCATAGGACCCACCTTCGGAGGTATCCCATTCGGTTTCCTCTTCGATTGCGTAGTGCCAGGTATGCTTATCGTAGGTGCCCGTCGACTCGTCCCAGCCACTGAACAGACCTGTTTCGGGATCGAATTCGTAGCCGTCTTCCATGATGAACGTGGCGTTGGTGTAGTGCTCGACGTACTCGTGCTGCCACAGATCGTTTTCGATGATGTAGTTGATCATGCCGCCATAGAAGGCGATATCGGTGCCCGAGCGGATCGGGCAGTAGATGTCGGCGTGAGCCGCCGTGCGCGTGAAGCGCGGATCGACCACAATCCACGTGGCGCCCGCATCGAGGGCCCGCTGCACCCATTTGCTGGACACGGGATGGTTTTCCAAGTTGTTGGAACCGCTGGTTAAGATGACGTCAGCGTTTTTGAAGTCGCAGTAATGCCCCGTCATGGAGCCGCGACCGAACGATGGTGCCAGACCGGCAACCGTGGAACTGTGTCAAACACGCGCCTGGTTGTCGATGGCCACGATGCCCAGCGAACGCATCATTTTCAGAATCAGGTACTCCTCTTCGGAGTTCTGCTGCGAACCGCCCAGGCTGCCGATGGCCGGTGTGTAGTTCACCGTAACGCCCTTTTCCTTTTCGACGAAGGTGGCGTCGCGCGTGTCCTTCACCTTGCGGGCAATGCCTTCGATGGCTTCTTCCCAGGAGATTTCCTCCCATTCTGTTGCACCAGGACGGCGCACCATGGGTGTGGTTTTACGTTCGGGGTTGTGGATGATTTCGCCTGTTGCGTCGTCGACCACGTTGCGCAGCTGGAACATGGCTGCGCCCTTCGGGCAGAGGCAGCCTTCATTGATAGGATGGTCGGGGTCTCCTTCCACATTAATCACTTCGCCGTCGCGTACCGAAACGATGGAGCCGCAGCCACCGGAGCAGTAGCAGCAAATGTTGGTGTACTCCTCGGTGTTCACCAACTTCCATTCGGCATCAACTGGTACAGCCAGGGCCTCCGACTGGCTTGAAAGCTCGAAGGCCATCGAGCCGGCGAACGCCAGAGCCGTTGCCTGGAAGAACCCCCTTCTCGTCAACTGCATAGGGTTCACACTCCTCTCCACTTGACCAAGCATTAATTGCTATCGTGATGCTCGCATATTAGTCATATTCGTTTTTTTAATCGCGATTAGTAATTCTGTAGCTGGCAAACGGTGCGCATTTCCTATCAGCGGCATGGAGTTAGGGTATTTCCCGATGTATTGGAATTCCGCGCCACATGACGCCAAAACGAACGTCTTGGCGTCACGTGCCTAGGCCAGGACACGGGCGCAGACCGCATCCCACGACAGCGGAGTTGTGTCGCACGTGGGGGATGGCGCCGAAAGCGCTTGCGCGAGCGCGTTGGCAAGGCGTTCTTCGAACGCGGGCAGGTCTTCTTCGACCGCCTCGTCGGTCGTTCGCATGCGGGGCGGCCCCACGAAGGTTACGGGCGCGTCGGGCAGATGCTCACAAATCCACTCCTGGACGCCGGGCAAATCCGTCGCCACCACATTACAGCCGCACGCCATCGCCTCGAGAATGACAAGGGGCAACCCCTCGTAGAACGACGGCAGCACGAACACGTTCGCCCGCGCATACTCGTCTATCAACTGCTCCTGCGACACCACGCCCGCGAATGTTATGGGGTAGCGGCACTGCTTCGCCAACACATGCGCCTCGTCGTATTCTGCCTGCTCGCTATAGCCACCCACCAGCACGGTTTCGCGCGGAGCCACATCTTCCGGCATCTGGTCGATGGCGCGGATAAGACTCATTGCGCCCTTGCGTCGCCAAATCTTGCCTACGTACACCAGCCTACGCGCGCCCTCTTCACGCACACCGTACTCGGGATGGAACTGGTGACGATCATAGCCGGTGCCTATTACGCGGATTTGTGCGGGGTCGATTCCGTACACCTCGGCGATTTCGGCAGCCTGCGGCGCATGCAGAGCCAGCGCTTCATCGAGCATGTGCATGCCTTCGACGATGTAGTCGTGTTCGAGATCGTGCGCACGCATCTGGTTAATGTCGGTACTATGGCAGATAGCGACGACTTTGCAGCCAGCAAAGACAGGGTCCGCTTCAGCCCGCTCGCGAATCTCATGCGCAACCACCGATGCCACCAGATAGAGATGGTGGCACACAACCAAGTCAGGCACGAATCCTTCGAGCACTTCGCCAATCGCACAGCGAAAAGCCGTTTTGAACTGCTGGGTCATCTCCGGCGTCATGTCGCAATAGCGCGTTGCGCTGTAGGGCATAACGTTGGACATACCGCATACGGGAAAGGGCAACTGGTCCGTTTCGAACCGAACAGGATGGAACGTGACGCCCTCGGGAAAGACGGGCGCGTCATTCGGCGCAATACCGGCGATAACCGCCTGTTCGCAGCCCATGCGCGCAAAGCCTGCCACCGTTTGGGCAAGGTAAATGCCGCTGCCTGTCGAATCGGGCTTTTGTGCACTTAAATGCAAAATCTTCATGATGCCATTGTAGTCAACCGTGCGGCAGATTTGCGCGTCAGCCGCCATATGGTGTTTCGCAAAACAGATTACGGGGCCAACGAGAGTTCGCCGAAATCTGCTATGTGACGAAATCACGTGACTATTATTTGGCTATATGTAATATATTATGCAATGTTTATTAAGCTTCACTGAGATTAAAGGAGATAATGATGGAAGATAATACAACTATCCAACGTTTGCCCCTCATCGGCGACCCTGCCCCAGAGTTCACCGCAAACACCACACAGGGAGAAATCAACTTCCCTGCAGATTACAAAGGTAAGTGGGTCATCCTGTTTTCGCACCCAGCAGACTTCACCCCTGTCTGCACGACTGAATTCATGACCTTTGCATCCATGATGGACGAGTTCAAGGAAATCAACACAGAACTGGTCGGCCTTTCCGTCGACGGCCTGTACTCCCACATCGCCTGGTTGCGCAGGATCGGCGAACTCGAGTGGAAGGGCATGAAGAACCTGGAGGTCTCTTTCCCACTGATCGACGACATCCGCATGGAGGTAGCCACCAAGTACGGCATGATTCAGCCGAATGCTTCGAACACCCAGGCCGTGCGTGCCGTCTTCATCGTCGACCCCGAAGGCAAGATCCGCACCATCCTGTACTACCCGCAGAGCGCGGGCCGCAACTTCGATGAAATCAAACGAATTGTCCAGGCCCTGCAGACGGCTGATGAGCAGGCATGCGCCACTCCTGCCGACTGGCGCCCCGGCGACGACGTGATCGTCCCCCCTGCTGGCTCATGTGGCGTTGCCAAAGAGCGCATGGAGACCGAAACCGAAGGCCAGTACTGCCTCGATTGGTTCCTGTGCTTCAAGAAGAGCAAGTAACCCGCCAACCTGCCGCGCGCTGCACCCCTTGCGCGCGGCACTCCCAAACAAACGCCTTCCCTTTCTCTTGCGCCCCGCCCACTCTGAGCCAGTGGCGGGGCGCGTTGCGTGCAACAGG
>CAMORQ010000090.1 GCA_946623915.1 uncultured Coriobacteriaceae bacterium
GCCACATTCGCACGCAGGTGACACGGCCCGCCGAACATGCGCCCATCCTGAATAGCAACGCCGGCATCCCACAGGTGCTTTTCGAGCTCGTCTATGGTGCAAGCATGGGCTGCGCACCAGTCCGTGCAGTCGATGAAGACCATGTAGGTGGCTTCGGGCCGATACGCCTCTAGCCCCGGCGTCGCATCGACGAAGTCGCAGAGGGTGTCCACGTTGCGCGCAAGCGTGCGTTGCAGCTCGTCTACCCACGATGCACCCTCTGGCGTGTAGGCGCCTAGAAGCGCATGCATGGAAAGCACGTTGATGTCGTTGTAGTGCGACGATGCGCTCTGGGCGTACAGCTTTTCGCGCAGCTGCTCGTTGAACGTGAAGCTGTAGCTGCCCTGCAGTCCCGCCAGATTGAACGTCTTCGACGGAGCTGAAAGCGTGATGCTGTGTGCGCGTGCTTCATCGCATATGGCGTGATAGGGAATAAACGGCTCGCTGCGCAAAGCGAAGTCCGCCCAGATTTCGTCGGCAATAACAAGTACGCCATGCGCTTCGAATAGCTCGGCGGCCCGCTCCAGTTCAGCGCGCTCCCACAGCCGTCCACACGGGTTATGGGGAGAGCACATGATGGCCACGCGAATGCCGCCATCCACAATGCGCCGCTCCATGTCGTCGAAATCCATGCGCCACACGCCCGCCTCGTCGCGCACGAGCGGGCTGTGCTCGAGCACACGTTGGCACAGCTTCGCCGTGTTGGTGAACCCTATGTAGGTGGGACTATGCACAAGGATGCGTTCGCCCGGTTCGGTGAATGCGTAGAGAATCGAGGCGAGCCCGCCGAGCACGCCGTTGTGGTAGTCGATGCATTCCTCGCCTATGCCCGACGCACCGTGGCGCGTCTCCCACCACCACGAAATGGCGTCGTAGTAAGCCTGCTGCGGCCAGAAATAGCCGAATGCAGGATGCTCGGCGCGCTCAATGATGGCGCGCGTAACGCTTGGCGCCGTAGGGAAATTCATGTCGGCGATCCACATGGGAATGGGCTTGACGCCCGGCGGCGGCGCATCGGGAGCAAAGCCTTCCACCTTCCCGAGCGCATCGACCGACGTCGCATCACGTCCGGCGCGGTCAAGCATGGTATCGAAGTCGAATGGCATCAGGTCTTCAGGCCCTCCAAAATCAATGAACTCGGAACAGCAGCTAGGACGCATCGCCGTGAAGCCCGCGCCGGCACATCTGTTGCATGCATACTATACGGCAACCGACTGCTGCATATCTATATCTGCAAGCACGTTTTCCTTTTGAAGAAATTCTATCAAGGTGGACAGCGATGCGCGCATGACGCTACGCGAATCGTTTGCCCTGTTCGCATACAGTTTCACTTCGGCGTTGATGGCGCCCATTGTCGAGCCAGTCACATACGCCTTGGGGCGCATGCCTTCGCAATCGAGTCCTTCGGCCACTTGTTTGTCGAGCACCACCTGCTCGCACCGAACCAGCAGCTCCTCCACGTTGGGGGTCCCTGGCTTCAGCGCAAACGGCACGATAATGGCGAAAAACCGGTTTCCCTTTTCCACCGTGCTCGACACCAGCAGAGAATTGGGCACTGCGTACTGGATGCCGTCTTCGTCCTCCAACGTGGTACGTCGCCAGGTGGTGTCGATCACACGCGCTTCTTTGTGGCCTTGGATGGTAATCCAATCTCCAGGACCCACCATGCCGGACAGTGACACGATGATGCCGCCAATGACATTAGCGATGGTCTGCTGCGCGCCAAGCGAAACGGCCACACCGACGATGCCAAGCGCACCGAACACACCGGCCATGTCCACACCGAAGCACACATCGATTATCATGCACGCGGCCCAACCCCATACGAGAACGCGCACGATATTCTGGAAGATGGTGCCACCGACCTTGCGTTGCTCGTTCGCGCTGAGCAAACGCTTAACGGGCCACTGCAGTCCATACGAAATGGCGAAAGCAGCAACTAAGATTACGAGCGATGCTAGTGCCTTCACACCGATTTCGTTCCAATCGACGACCATCGCAGCTCCTAAAGACTTTGCGAGATTTGCAACACGCCTATCTTAGCGCTGCAATACGACGGAAGGAAAATGCCGCATACATCGAAGACATATTCGGCGAAATGTCGGGAACACCGGAGCGGACCCGCGGTAATCGCATCCGCGCCATGCGCCTAATTCGTCTTGCACCAGCGCACTTGCCTTCAGCATACAGCTGCACAGCCTGTCTGGCATAAGTAACGAGCGGCAACGAATACAAAGCTGGGGCATCCCGTTTCGGAATGCCCCAGAACAAACCCAACATGTGCAGTTTATTGCAGTGCGTACGTGATGGTCACATCGGTCTTGGCAGCCGGCATGTTGCTCGTCGGCGCGAACTCGGCGGGTTCGGTGTATTCGTAGGCCGCATTGCTCGTAATACCAAGCGAGCAGCTTTCCATGCAGAACAGACACCCCGTTCCGACTTCCTCGTTTGGCTCGATGTTGCCACCAAAACGCACCTGGCAGGGACGGTTGTCCGCCGCAGCCACAAGTTCGCCGGGATCGAATTCTTTACCGTCGAACGCGATGGTCATCTTCAAGTCGCTTCCTTCGATGGTGCCACCCGTATCTTCGAGTGCGATGTTATCGCCGTGCGTTCCGCCAATCTGCTCGAGTGCATCATAAAGCTCGCGGGAGGTCACCGGCGTGGTGAAATGGGCCACGCCCGCATTGCTTCCCGATTCGCTCACCAAAAAGTGAATGGACGATTCGCCATCGTGTCCAGTTGACGTTGCAGGAAACGTCACGGTTTTCGCCTGCGTGTCCACAACTAAACCGACCTCGTTAGCCGTGCCACTCGTTGCGGTGGCCGACGAAGCAGAAGAGGAAGTGGCAGAGGACGCACTTTGCCCACCTGCGCATCCCGCCAGCAAGACCAGCGAGAACAAGGCAGCGCAAACCAAAACGGGTGATTTTTTCATATCAGCTCTCCTTCTCTTTGGGGTCGTCTACGCGATACTCTAACTTCGCGTAGACGAACCGGAATCGAACAGGGCAACGGGTGCGCATAAAGCGTCGACGCCATTGCCGTCTATTGTCTGCAGAACATGCCGGAAGCTTCGTCGTCAAGCCTGGGCGATTGGCCGGGTTTCAGCAAGTGCGCAGAGTCACCGGCCTATGTGGCGCTCGCGGTTTCGCGGCATTGGCACCCATGCAGAAATGCCACACCACGTTCTTGAGCGCGGCAGAAGAATCCTGCAGCTTCGACAACTGCAGCAGAACGATCCCTCCCTGAAACAAACTCCGTCTGCTTCGCAAGGAAACTCTAGCGCAAGCAAACCGCAGGCGCTATTGGAATAATTTGCCGAATATGAGGCTCTCGCGCGAGGCCAGCCGAGGCCCCGCCGTGACTCCGCACGGGGGCTCGCCTCTCAAGCGCCACAAACCACGGCGCAATCCTCCGCCGAGGCCCCACCCCGCTGTTTTCGCCAATCGGCGCCTGTTTTGGCAATTCAAGCCGGTTGTGAGGGATTTTTCGCCCTTACAAGCCTCGCAACCGACTTGAATTGCCAAAAAGCCCCTATATTTCGGAAAGTAGCCGAGCATACGCGCGTGGGGCTGCGGCCCGACGCGCGGTCGGGAACAATAGCGGTGTCGGTACATGCCAGAGACACCGCGCTTGTGCCTTCTGGCTAGAACAGCAAGACTTCGTGTACACCCGCGTAGGCAAGCCCGTGCTGTTGTATGGCGCCCTCCAACTCTTCGCGCTGCTCAATGGGCGCCGACCACGACATACCACACCCTGCATCGATTTCGCTGGGAACGGGAATCACACGACCGGGAATGCCGTAGGTTTTGGATGCCGCCTCGAAGGCCATAGCATCCGACATGGTGTCGAACGCCACGACCGCATGGGGTGTTTTCTGTCGCAGTGGGCTCAAACTATTCCCTCCATCGTGTTCCCAATGAGACAAGGGGACAGGTAGCTTGTCTCATTTGCCACCTTGCCTCGCAAAAATGAGACAAGCTACCTGTCCCCTTGTCTCATCCAACCTCGCTTGAGATTTCGGAGATGGCGCGGATGCCTTCGTCTACTTCTTCTTCGGTGTTGAAGTAGCCGAAGCTGAAACGCACGGCGCCCGGACCTTCCGTACCAAGCGCCTGATGCATAAGCGGCGCGCAGTGGGCACCTGCACGCGTGCAGATGCCATACTCGGCGTTGAGCAGGTCGGATACGGCACCAGAGTCCACGTCGCCAATGTTCAGGGCGACGATTCCCGTACGGTCTACGCCACCATGTCCGCCGTAGATACGCACACCTGGCACGTCCTTTACGCCAGCCTCGAATCGGTCGGATAGGGCCAAGGTATGTGCATGAATGGCGTCTACACCCATGCTTTCGATGAAAGCCACACCTGCCGCCAAGCCGGCGATACCGTGGCCGTTGAGCGTGCCCGCCTCGAGGTGCTCCGGATAGAAATCCGGGTGACGGCGGTCGTAGCTGTGCGTACCCGAACCGCCTTCTTTGAAAGCGGGCAGGTCCACACCATCCGCCAGACAGAGCCCACCTGTGCCCTGCGGGCCAAACAGGCTTTTATGCCCCGTGAAGCACAGCACGTCCACGCCAAGTGCGGTCATGTCCGTGGGCACGCTGCCCGCCGTCTGGGCGGCGTCTAGCACAAACAGAGCGCCGTGCTCGTGCGCGATGGCCGTCATGCGGGCAATATCGTACACATCGCCTGTCAGGTTGGATGCGTGGGTGGCTACCACGAGCTTCGTATTCGGTTTGAACAGCGCTGCGTACTCGTCGTAGTCGACGGAGCCGTCGGGGGCAACCGGCAAGATGCTCAGCTCCGCCCCTTCGTCGTCGACTTTAGCGTAGAGCGGGCGCAGCACCGAGTTGTGCGAAGCGGCTGTGGTGATGGCATGGTCGCCTGCATGCAGCAGGCCCGCTATGGCGCAATTCAACGACTCAGTCACGTTAAGCGCGAAGCACACGTGCTTGGGATCGGGCGCACCGAGCAAGCGCGCGATGGCCACCCGTGCGTTGAAGATGGCCATCCCGGACGCAAGCGACGCTTCGTGCACGCCACGCCCGGCGCCGCCGAATTCATTGATGGCAGCCGCCACCGCTTCGGCCACAGCCGGCGGTTTGAGCATCGTGGTGGCAGCATTATCGAAGTAAATCATTGATGCCTCTTCCCAAGCAAAACAGCCCCAAATTGGCGCCAATAAGTCAGCAAGGGGAAACCCAGCAAGTGCGCTAAGCCCGACTGGCGAAATGAGCGCACTCCGTACGCGCAGTGGAGCACGGAGGGCTTAGCGTACCGCCAGATTTCCCCGCAGCGTCGGCTAAGGACGAACCACGACGCCTGCAGTCAGCTGCTTTTCGACTATGACGTACATGTTGGTCACGTCGCCCACTTTCAGCTGGTCTTCCTTCTCGTAGAACTTCAGGCAGTTGCCGCAGCTGAGGATTTCCACACCGGCATCGGCAAGCTTCTGAATGTCTTCCAGGCACTCGCTGCCTTCGGTCGTCAGATGCACACCGCCGTTGTAGAACAACACGCTGTCAGGCAGAACGTCCTGCTGGGTAAGCGCGAAAATGAACGCTTTCATCAGATTGTGGCCGAGCGTGTCGTCGCCATGACCCATGTTATCGGTTGCGATAACCACCACGCGCGCGCCGCCACCGGCAACCGCTTCAGCTGTCGTGGCAACCGAGTTTTCGTCCTTGGTCGTGCGCACAGTGAACGTGCCGTCACCATGATCTTCCACTTCCGTGGTGCATTTCAGGGTCTTTGCCAGGTTTTCCAGATTGTGAACAGCGGTTTCGTTGTCCACCAGCGTCGCCACGACGCCTTCTTCGATGGTGGAAAGCGCCTGCTTGGTGCGCACTACAGGGATGGGGCATTCCTGCCCGAGGGCGTCAACGGTAAGATCCATGGTTTCCTTCTTTCTCTTCATGGCGATGCTGCCTTTCAGCATCGCCCATTGTCCCATATCAACGCTGCATGCAAAGCGACCCTAGAGCATTTCCAAGAGGGCTTGGATGCGCGTGGCCAGCTGCCCTTCATCCGTGGTCGAATAATCGGTTTCCACATGAAGGTAGGCGACGTTCTTCTCTTCGGTGCAAAAATGCCCGATGCCGTACGTTTCCACGTTGTAGGTATGGCAGCCCTGCAACGTCATATCGACAACCGCGTCGGCCTTGAACTCGTCGATCATTTCGCCAAGCAGCTGGAAGCGGTACGTGTCGGGCGACATGACCGAACAGCCAATCTTGAAATACCTTTCGGCCAGCGCTTCGTACACGTCCGGGTTGGACTCGTCGACCATACGGTGGTAGTTCTTGATGCCGGTGCAGTTTTCGAACGCGACAATCACCCCGCCGCTTTCCTCTATGATGCGCGCAACCTTTTCCGTGGCGCCGCCCATGGGGCAACCCGACACGATGATGCGCGGGCGGTGACCGATCTTCGCCCGATTCGCCTCGGCCTCATCCAGGATGCGGGTCTTCATGTCGCGCATCTGTTGGGCAGACAGCACGCGGTCGAACGTGAAAGAGCTCCCGTAAATAACCTTGAACATGTCGTGGCCCATCATGGGCACCGGGTCCATCTTCATCAGCTCGAAGATCTCGAGCGCCGCCTGACGCTCTTCGTTGCGGTCGCGAATCGCTGCACGGATGGCGTCTTCAGTTATGGTCACCCCGAAAAAGTCCTCGAGCTTTTCCTTGAATCGCACAACTTCGTTTTTCCACAGCGCGAACCCGTCTTCGTCCTGCGTGTTGGGCAGCTGCATCACGTAGACAGGCTTGAATTCTTCCATCAGCTCGTACATCTTCTTTTTGCCGTCGCACGTGGTTTCGGCAACAACCAGATCGCTGAAATAGAAGTACGGGCACTTGTCCGCCTTGGCGAACCCGTAGCTGGATTTGATCAGCGGACACAAGCTGGCAGGCAGGTCTTGCTCTGCCAGGGGAATGGTCTCGTCCGACATGGAGCACAAGCCCACAACAGCCGCATCCATAGCCATGACCAGCTCGACCGGCACATAGGTACAATACGTTCCCACGAGCGGCCTGCCCTGATCTTTGATTTCTTTCGCCACCATGAACTGAGTTTTTCTTGCATCGCCGAATTCTTCGAAAACCTCGGGCAGCTCTTTTCGCACATCCATCGTCGCTTCTCCTTTACCCTTTGCACCTGATTCCCAGCAATCGACGCACGCAGCTGGGCACGCACGAGCGCGCCTGTAGCCATAGTGCAGAACGATAGTGTGAAAATCTGACCATCGCAAACGCGACGGCCCCTATTGGTGCAGAACGTACGGCC